>JAFSBG010000147.1 GCA_017441945.1 Clostridia bacterium | reverse complement strand
GGAAGAAAGCCTGCCCTTACGCCATATAAAGAGAAGTTTGGCATAGAAAAAGGCGGAGTTATTTCTGCTGTCGATCTTATAAGGGGTATAGGCATCTGTGCAGATCTTGATGTGCTTCATGTTGACGGAAATATCACGGGCACATTTGAAACAGATTATCTTGCCAAGGCAAAGGCTGCGATAAAAGCCTTTGAAGACGGCTACAGTTTTGTATATCTTCATGTCGAAGCGGCTGACGAATGTGGTCATCACAATCAGCTTAAAGAGAAAATCGAATGTATTGAAGATATAGACAGTAAGGTTATAGCTCCTGTTATGGAATATCTTGAAAATTGCGGTGACGACTATTCTGTGCTTATTATGCCCGACCATCCGACTCCTATGATTATCCGTACTCATTCAGCAGATCCTGTTCCATTTGCAATGTACAGAAGCATGGACATTCCTGCAGAAAACACATTTGTATATACAGAAACTAACGCTAAAAACACAGGTGTTTTCTTTGATAAAGCACACGAATTGATGGGAGAACTTCTTAAAAAGGAGGGATAGTATGAAAGAAATGTTTGAAATCGGAATGTTTCACGCATTTTTCAGCACAGAAGCGTGGCAGATAACAATTCCTCTGTGGATATGCGTATTTATTGGATTTATTATCCAGCATATTCTGCTGAAAAAAGTGCAGAGCTATCTAAAATGGATATTTGTATTTATTCTGGGAATTGCCGTAATTACACTTGAAGGCTTATCGCATATCATAACAGGCTGGGATTTATTTGGTTTGCTTATAATATACGGTGGAGTTTTTGCATTATTCATAGGGGTAATTTTATCGACAATTATATATTTTATAAAAAATAAAGGAAGCCGATAAGGCTTCCTTTTTAAATTAGTGCTGCTTTTTGTATTCTTCCCAAGGTGTGAGAGTTTCATAATCGACGACAAAAGCCTTTTCGGCAATTTCTGCAAGAGGGCTGTCAGAAAGAGAGTCGGAATAGAATTCATCAATTTTAGCATCGCCGAAAACTTCTCTGTATCGCACAACCTTTTCTGCACCATAGCAATTCTTTCTCAGCCATTTACCTGTCTTTTCATCTGCTTCAGAGGCAATAAGTGTGCCAATTCCAAGCTCTTTGCATATATCGCGAAGCAGGAAAGAAGGGCTTGCGGAGATGATAACATCGTCAGGACGCTTTTGTGCAAGATAATATTTGGAAAAACCATCCTTATTCTGACTCCAGAAATCATTGACATATTTGTCAAGCGGCTGGAAATGACGAATAATGCTGAAAAGTTTTTCCTTCATTCTGTCCTTTTCACAAAGACCAAGCTTATACTTGATAAAGTAAACGCCGGCAAGCGGAAGTCTGTAGACTACATAAGGCTTCTTTTTAAGGCAGTAGAAGATAAACTTTTTCGAGCTGTCTGGATTGAAAATTGTTTTATCAAAATCATATACATTCATAATTAACACCATAAAATATTATTTTTCAATATTTTATCATATATGAATGCAGCTTGCAAGTGTGAAATATGTTATTTTGCAAAGAAATTGCATAATGCGTTGGATAATGAGTCAATAAAACGAGCTTTGTATTCTTCGGAGAGCAACAATTCAAGAGAAGATGGGGAAGAGACAAACTGATTTTCTATGAGAATACTATATAAGTTTTTGGGCTTTGTCATATATAGATTGGAATTGTGTGAAATATAATTGACGGGTATGTCACCCATATTATCGAAAATAAAATCTGCCAGCAAATCGGAATGACGATTATTTACATGGAGAGAAACACCACTCATATTTGTGTTTACAGATGAGTTGCTTATGCTGTCGCTGTGAATTGAAATAAATACTCCATTCGCGCCCAAGGTCATTTTGTATCTTTCGTCAAGAGATATATCGGCATCTTCTGTGCGAGTATATTTTACATCTGCGCCGAGTGCGGAAAGTTTTTCACCAAGAGCAAGTGTGTAGTCAAGATTTATATCTTTTTCATAAATATCGGGAGAGCAGGAAAGTGCTCCTACCTGACTTCCGCCGTGCCCTGCATCAAGCAAAAATGAGATTCCAGCAAGAGGCAAAGAGGAATCATCAGAGAATGTTTTTTTATAAAAAATTATATCGGTATATCCGTCGTAACTAAGTATATCATAACCAGAAATATCAGTATTTAAAGATAGTGTAAAGGTGTACACCAGTCCACATGAAGTGATGACAGTACTTCCGTTTTCGATGATTTCAGGAAGCTCTGGCAGGTTGGAAATACCGCTTATATGTATAGAATAACCGTTTTCGCTTTCGGTGAGCGCATAATCAATATTATCCGAATGTTCAAAACGAATAGTAACAGCATAATCATTATCAATAGGCGAAATATCTGTTATTCTCCCATCAGCTCTAACGGACTTAGTTAAAACCTTGCAGTTTTCTTTCTTTATCCAGCCGAGATTTTCCAGACAGAAAAACTCGCCTTTGGAAGCGGTCACATTCCATCTGATGCCTGCCGGCAACACGGATATTGCACCATTATCAGTTGTAGGATTGAGATAGATATTGGAAGCATCATTTGTTACAGAAAGAGAAAAGATATTTTCGTCATTGTATTTCTTCAAAATATTTTCGGGATAAAAGCACCCGAAAAAAGAGCCGTTGGCTTTGCAGGCTGTAAACACAGCGGTTACTACCCCTGCATCAGAAGGGAGTGTAAAGCTATATTCATTTACAGGTTTATTTAATGTATATTTCCTGAATATATTTATTTTTTGCAGATTATTTCCGGATGTGAAAACAAATTCATTAGCTCCGTAAACCAGAGGTTTGGAAATAGAAAAATATCCGCCTGCAGATGTTTCAACAGGCTGTCCGTTTATAGAAAGAGACTTCTTTGCTGTGCCGTAAAAATGAAATCGCGGGAGAGTAGTCTGAAAATTATCATTTTCAATGGCAATGTAAATAGCTGAATCGTCGGTAAATGCCGATAGCCTTTCTGTAAGAGAATCATCTATGCTGCCAAGCCTGAAAAGGCAAAATCCACTGCAATTTTCTGATGTAATATTCAACTCAAGCTGGGCAGATATCTCATCAGCCGTATATCCCAGCTCACCATCTGCGATTCTGTATGCCGCATTGCCGGTATAAAGCTTTACTGAGCTGCCCTCAACAGATTCATTCCACCACTTCAAAAGTATAGAATAATCGGCCTCAGTGTTTCCAATGTTCCAATAAAGCTGAGGCATTATATAGTCCAGCTTTTCTTCACGAACCCATTTTAAAGTATCTGCATAATGGTCATAATATGATTGAGATGAGTGTGTATCACTTCCATTTTCATTGCTCGATTTATTTGCCCACACGCCGAAAGGTGACACGCCAAAAAGACAATCGGGATCGGCTGACTTTATGGCGTCATAAAGCGAATAAATCAGGCTGTCCACCTGACGTACACGGAATGAATGTAAATCCTCATTTTCAAGTTTCAGACTTTGGTATGATTTGTCATCAGCAAAATCGGAGGAAGGATAAAAATAGTCATCAAGATGTATACCGGCAATGTCGTAGTTATTCACAAGTTCGAGAGCGCCATCTATTATTAACTGTCGGACTTTTTCGGAAGATGGATCAAAATACAGATTTCCGTCAGTGTGAAAAATAACATCATCAGCCAAAGCTCTTGCAGGATTATCTGCCGACAAAGCTTCCATAGCTTCTTCTTTTGAAGAAAAGCTACCACGTGTAATTCGGTATGGATTTATCCATGCGTGAATTTTTATTCCATACGTTTTGCCTTTTATGATAAAATAATGCAATATATCGAAATCATCGGGAAAATTATCACCTTGTGCAGTGCAGACATAGGCGCTCGAAGGGAAAATATCAGACTTATAAAGGGCATCACAAGTAGGCCTTACCTGCAGAAAAATATCGGTAAGCCCATTGGATTTGACCTTTTCAATAATGCTGTCAATTTCTGATTTAAGTTGTTCTGCCGAAAGCCCCGGTGCGGATGGAAAGTCAAGATTATACACAGAGCTTACCCACACTCCGCGCATGTCCTGTGTC
>JAFSBG010000146.1 GCA_017441945.1 Clostridia bacterium | reverse complement strand
TAATACTTTTAATTGTAATCATAGCGTTTATCATAAAGAAACTGAAGAAATAAAACACCCTGACAGCCTCCCCTGTGCAAGGGGAGGTGTCAGTCCATAGGACTGACGGAGGGGTTGTGAAAAAGTTTTATCAATAAAACCTGAATAAGGTGGAATCAACATTAAAATTATCGTAATCGTCGGCGGTGCGGCAGGCATGATGGCCGCCATAACTGCGGCAAAATTTGAATACAACGAAGTTACGCTCCTTGAGCGCAATAAGTTTATGGGCATCAAGCTCAACATCACAGGCAAGGGCAGATGCAATGTGACAAACAACTGCGACCTTGATGAGCTGATGAAAAACACCGTAACAAACGGCCGTTTCCTCTACTCGGCATACTCCTCATTTATGCCACAGGATGTTATGGAGTTCTTTGAAAATCTCGGTGTGCCGCTTAAAACCGAGCGCGGAAACCGTGTTTTCCCTGTTTCAGACAGAGCAAAGGACATAACAGAAGCTCTCCAGAGGGAGATGAAGCGTCTCGGCATTAAAATCAGACAGTGCCGCGCAAGTGAAATCATCCTCGATAACGGCTATGTCAAGGCTGTCCGCGCAGACAGACTTACCCTTGAATGTGACCGTGTAATTCTGGCAACAGGCGGTCTTTCCTATCCAAAGACAGGCTCGTCGGGCGACGGCTTCCATATGGCGAAGGCTCTTGGACATACAGTTACAAACTGCACTCCGTCTCTCGTTTCCCTCGCTCTTGACGGCGATATTCCGTCCCGTCTTGAAGGTCTTTCACTCCGCAATATCAAGGCGACAATGCACACAGAGGGCAAGAAGGTCTATGACGATTTCGGTGAAATGCTCTTTACAGAAAAGGGCGTCAGCGGTCCTGTAATTCTCAGTATGTCTGCCCATTATAATCGTGATAAAAAGAGCACTATCACAATCGACCTCAAGCCTGCTCTCGACGAAGCAACTCTTGACAAGCGAATCCTCCGTGATTTTGAGGAAAATATCAACCGCGATTTCGTCAACAGCATAAGAGGGCTTCTGCCTGCAAAGATGATTCCTGTAATCGTCGAGCTTTCGGGCATCGAGCCGACAAAAAAGGTCAATGAAATCACAAAAAAAGAGCGTGAAGGCCTTGTTAAACTGCTGAAAAATCTCACATTTGACATCGTGGGCACAGGCGGCTACAATGAAGCTGTTGTGACAAAGGGCGGCATTTCTGTCAAGGAAATCAGCCCTAAGACAATGGAGTCCAAGCTTGTGGGCGGTCTTTATTTCGCAGGTGAAATCATCGACGTGGATGCCTATACAGGCGGCTTCAATCTGCAGATTGCATGGTCGACAGCCTACGCCGCAGGTATGGCACAGGAATGGTAGAATGAAGCATTAAAGCCTTCCCCTTGAGGGTAGTGAAACGGCGTCCGCGGTGTTGAATTACAGCCCAGTGGGCTGTAAGACCCGCGGCGTGACCGAGCCACAGCGAGACAGGGGGACCACGTCAGTGGTGGATGAGGTGTAGGATGCGTTGCATCCGTTTATTGAATGTGCCTTCGGCAAATGATGTGTTTCCGTTGGAAACATTGTGGTGTCTGCGACGCATTTAATAAAAATGATTATTGTAGGGGAGGGTCTCTGTGTCCTCCCGCAAAAAAAGCAGGGGCGAGCATCGCTCGTCCATATAAGGAAGTATAAAAGGGGATTAGAATATGAATTACATCAGCGTTGCTATCGATGGACCAAGCGGCGCAGGCAAGAGCACAATGGCAAAGCGCCTTGCAGCCGAGCTTGGCTATGTCTATGTTGACACAGGCGCAATGTACCGCGCTGTCGGTCTTTATATCATGCGCAAGGGTATAAACCTTGAAGATAAGGAAACAATAATCAGGGAATTGCCCGGTATTATCGTCACTATCGGCTATGAAAACGGAACTCAACACGTCTATCTCAATGAGGAAGACGTTTCCGGTCTTATCAGAACAGAAGAAGTTGGCAAGTATGCCTCCTCCTGCTCGGCCATTCCCGAAGTGCGCGCCCATCTTCTCGAGCTTCAGCGCAATATGGGCAAGACAAACAATATCATCATGGACGGCAGAGACATCGGCACAGTTGTCCTCCCTGATGCAACAGTTAAGATTTTCCTTGTTGCAAGCCTTGAAAAACGCGCAAAAAGACGTTACGATGAGCTTATCGCAAAGGGTGAAAATGTTTCTTATGAAGAGACATACAAGCAGATGGAACAGCGTGATTTCAACGATATGAACCGTGCAGTTGCACCACTTAAGCCTGCCGAAGATGCAGTTCACGCTGATACAAGCGATTTAGGCATTGAGGAATCCTATGCTCTGCTTAAAAAAATTATAATGGAGAAAACAAAGGATGTTTTATAAGAACGTATTAAGATTGATAAATCTGCCTTTCAGACTTCTGTTTCCGTTCAGAACATACGGCGCAGAAAATCTTCCTGAAGGAAGAGTGGTCGTAGCAGGCAACCACAGCTCCAATGCTGACGTAATTATGGTGCTCCTTTCAATGCCATGGGACGGCAAGGTTGGCATTATCGGCAAGAAAGAGCTTTTCCAGTGGAAGCCAATGGGCTGGTTTATCGAAAAAATGGGCGGATTTGCTGTCGACAGAGGTGCAAACGACATCGGCGCTGTCAAAAAGTGCCTCGGCACTCTCAAGGACGAAAAACGCCTTGTCATTTTCCCTGAAGGCACACGAGTAAAGGGCGACGAAGCTATCGAAGCAAAAAACGGCGCAGCTCTCTTTGCTCTCAAGACAAAGAGCCCTGTCCAGCCTGTTTACATAACAAAAGGCAAGAAGCTGTTCAGAAAATCCAAGGTCATTTTCGGTCAGCCTTATATGATAGAAGGCAGCGCACGTGATGGCGATTTTGTTACAGCTAAAGCAAATGAAATGATGGAGATCATCTATGGACTCGAAGGAAAATATTAAAATAGGAAAGCACGCAGGCTTCTGCTACGGCGTAAGACGTGCAGTCGATATGGCTGAAAGCAAGGCACTCGAGCATAAAGCAGTCTACACAGCAGGCCCTATTATCCACAATAAATTTGTAATCGAAGACCAGAGGACAAGGGGAATCATTCCTTGTGAAAGCGCTATAGATGTGCCGGATGGCTCGGCTGTGCTCATCAGAGCTCACGGCATCACGAAGGAAGAAGAAGAATTGCTTAAGGCAAAACAATGCACAATATACGATGCCACCTGCCCGAATGTGCTGAAAATTCACAGAATTGTTGAAAATGAGAGTAATAATGGCAGAATTGTTATTATAGTTGGCAGTAAAACACACCCGGAGGTCCTGGGAATCAAAAGTCGCGTAAAAGTTGGATATGTTGCTGAAAATGAAGAAGAATTAAGAGATTTACTTGAAAAAAATTCAGATTCGTCAGTTTCTGTTGTTGCGCAGACGACCTTAAATAAAAAACTTTTTGTAAATTTTCAAAAAAATTTAAAAAATTGTTTTACAAATGCGAATTTTTTTGATACAATATGTATGGCTACCTCTGACCGTCAGAACGAAGTCAGAGAGTATGCAGACAAATACGGTAGTGTCGTGATCATCGGCGACAAGGCGAGCAGCAATTCGAGAAAGCTCTATGAGATCGCTTCAGAGTATTCGGATAATGTCCAGTTTATAGAGAACTCGGAGGGGCTTGACATTTCTAAGATCGATATTGACAAAGGTGTATTCCTTACAGCCGGAGCAAGCACTCCCGATTTGATCATTAAGGAGGTAAATAAGAAGATGGAAAATCAGATCGTAGCAAAAGAAGAAAATTTCGCAGAACTCTTGGAGAAATCCCTCAAAACTTTACATACAGGAGATAAGGTAACAGGTACTGTAACTCAGATCAAGCCTACAGACATCCACGTTGATCTCGGTGTAAAGCAGGACGGTTACATCCCAATGAGCGAACTTTCCGACGACCCAACATTCAATGTTGAAGAAAACATCAAGGTCGGCATGGAAATCGAATGCTTCGTAGTTCGCGTAAACGACGTAGAAGGCACAATTATGCTTTCCAAGAAGAGACTCGACTCTCAGAAGAACTGGGAATTCGTTGAAAAGGCTTGCGAAGAAAAGACACCTGTTGAAGGCGTTATCGTAGACCAGAACAAGGGCGGCGTTGTTGCTTCCGTTCTCGGCGTTCGCGTATTCATCCCAGCATCCCAGACAGGTCTTCCAAAGGACGCATCCTTTGATTCCATGATGAAGACAAAGCACCAGATCCTCATCACAGAAGTTAACCGCGCAAAGAGAAGAGTTGTTGGTTCTATCCGCGCTCTCATGGTTAACGCTCGCAAGGAAGCTGAAGCTAAGGTATGGGCAGAAATCGCTGTTGGCAACCAGTACGAAGGTACAGTTAAGTCCTTCACATCTTACGGCGCATTCGTTGATATCGGCGGCGTAGACGGCATGGTTCACATTTCCGAACTTTCCTGGAACCACATCAAGCACCCATCCGAAGTTCTCACAATCGGCCAGAAGGTTAACGTATTCGTTATCGCTCTCGATACAGAAAAGAAGAAGATCTCCCTCGGCTACAGACTCGCATCCGATAACCCATGGACAAAGTTCATCGAAAAGTACGCAGCAGGCGACGTTGCTAACGTTGAAATCGTAAAGTTCATGCCATTCGGCGCATTCGCAGAAGTAATGCCAGGCGTTGACGGTCTCATCCACATTTCTCAGATCGCTGACAAGCGTATCGGCAAGCCAGAAGAAGTTCTCAAGATCGGCCAGAAGATCGACGCTAAGATCACAGAAATCGACATGGAAAACAAGAAGATTTCTCTCTCCATCCGCGCTCTTCTCGAAGCTGTTGAAGCTCCAGTTGAAGAAGCAGCAGACGCTGAATAATTCTTCTTTTAACTACAAAGAAAACAAAGCCACTTCATCCGAAGTGGCTTTTTCTTTTTGTGAAAATAAAGCCTTCCCCTTGAGGGTAGTGAAACGGCGACCGCGGTGTTGAATGACAACCCGGTGGGTTGTCAGACCCGCGGCGTGACCGAGCCGCAGCGAGACAGGTGTCAGCGAAGCTGACGGATGAGGTGTAGCCCAAAGGGCGTTTTATCCAATGTATCGCAGATACAATTTATAAAAGCCTCCCTTGCCTAAAGGGGAGATATAACCTATCCAATCAAACCAAAAAGCCTCCCCTGTGCAAGGGGAGGTGTCTGCCAAACGGCAGACGGAGGGGTTGTTGCTGTAGAAAAAATAGCTTTGCGATAACGTGGGTTAATTAAACAGACGCCTTATCTGCTCTCTAATGCGAATACAACGCCGTCTATCTTATTGAGCTTTGCAATAACCTGCTCCTTTGTGGAATTACGGGGCAGATTTACAGAAGCTTCAATGCCAACATTGCCCGGAGTTGCGCTTCGCGGCGGACGGACTTCGATATTCTTGGCGTAGAAATCAAAATCAAGACGGCTCACACAGCTTGTCACAGCTTCAATGGTGTTAAGCTCTATGTAAACCTCAAAACGCTTGTTGGTCTTGTAAAAATTATTCTCGATTTTGTAAAGATAACCGATGGTTATTGTGGAAAGAAGAGTGCCGACAAGGGCAACTTCATAAAAGCCGTAGCCTGTCACAATGCCGATGATAGCCGCATTCCATAAGCCTGCCGCCGTTGTCAGACCACGCACATGGCTGCGCCCTGTAACAAGAATAGTGCCTACACCGAGAAAACCTATGCCAGAAATAACCTGAGCAGGGATTCGGAAAATATCGCCGTCAAGCTTTAAAACCGTGACGACATAAAGGCTGATAAGCGCCGTCATCGCAGAGCCGAGACAGATGAAAACATGGGTGCGAAGTCCTGCAGGGCGGCCTCGTTTGCCGCGCTCAAAACCGATAGCTCCGCCTAAAAACAGGGCGAGAAAAAGCCTTATGAGAGCGGTTGCTGTATTGAAATCGCGAAGATATGTCATAATTTCGCTCATAATATCACTCCTTTTGATTATATAAGGGTATTTTATCACATATACCGATAATTGTCCATAATTTTGTCGGATTTTATTGTAAAAAATCACAAAAAAATTATAAAACAAACATCTTTCTTGTGCAATATATGCAAAAACGAAATGAATTGCCAATCTGCAGAATACTGAAAATGGGCAAAACTCTCCGCCTCTTTACATTTATCATATAAAATGCTATAATGATATACAGTATGAAATATTCTTTCAGGGGGTAGAATATGATCAAAAGCCTTTATAAAGACAAGGTTTTCATGCGTACACTTTTTACGCTGGCAATTCCGATAATTTTGCAGAATCTCATTTCATTCTCGGTATCAATGGCAGACTCCGTAATGCTCGGCTTCGTCGGTCAGGACGAAATGGCGGCGGTAACGCTGGCAAACTCGGCATTTTTCGTAATAAATCTGCTTATTTTCGGCTTCCAGTCGGGCGAAAGCGTTATGATAAGCCAGTATTGGGGCAAAGGCGATAAAAAAGCCATCAGCCGAATTTTAGGCGTTGCATGGCTTTGCGTGCTGACAGTAACTCTGTCCTTCTCTACATTTGCGATTTTCAATCCGCAGGCTGTCATGCGCCTGTTTACAAATGAAGCCCATCTCATCGAGCTTGGCTCACGCTATGTCCGCGCAGTTGCGTTTGCCTATCCGCTCAATGCATTCAACTCGATTTACATTGCCGCCCATAGAAGTATGGAAAATACAAAGCTCGGTCTTTATGTTTTCGCAGGCTCGGCTGCAATAAATCTGCTTGGCAACTATATGTTCATTTTCGGTAAGTTTGGCTGTCCTGCCCTCGGCGTTATCGGCGCCGCTGTCGGCACAGTTTGCGCCAGAGTTGCTGAGTTTGCAATTATCATCACATATATTTTTGCAAATAAGCTTTTCCGCATAGATTTTTCCGCCCTTTTCCGCCCGGGAATAAATATGGCGAAGGACTTCATCAAGTACGCCCTGCCTGTTATCTGCAATGAAACCCTGTGGGGCCTGGGCTTTTCAACGCTTACTGCAATTTACGGCAGACTCGGCTCGGATGTTGTTGCCGGTCTTACAATATGCCGAAATGCAGAAAATGTGTTCAATGTTGTGGCTATGGCTCTCGGCAATGCTTCAACGGTTATCATCGGCAAACAGCTTGGCTCAGGCGATAAGGAGAGGGTTACAGACACGGCGAAAAAGCTGCTTACAGTTACAGTTCTTGCCAGCTTCATAAGCATTTCGCTGTTGCTCGGTCTGGGAAAAACTGTAATTGGAATCTTCGATTTCGGCGAGCCTACAAGCACAATCGCTTTCAGCATTATGTGCGTTTACGCTGTGCGTATGATACCGCAGAATATCACAATGACAATGGTAGTCGGTGTACTCCGCGGAGGCGGAGACACACGCTTTGCCGCATTCCTCGATGTTGCTCCTTTGTGGTGCATTTCGGTATTCTCGGCGGCTATGCTCGCCCTCGTTTTCAAGGTGCCGTACATCTATGTTTTCATGCCTAATTTCATCGAAGACTGCGTGAAAATCATAATCGGCTTTAAGCGCTTCAAAAGCGGCAAATGGATAAATAATATCACCCGTGAGGCTTAAAATGGACAGAAGATTTGAAAGAACAGAGCTTCTTTTCGGCAAGGATACCATGGAGAAGCTGAAAAATAAGCGTGTGCTCGTTGTGGGCACAGGCGGTGTGGGCGGCTTTGCCGTCGAGGCTATAGCAAGGTGCGGTGTGGGCAATATCGACCTGCTCGATTTCGACACCGTCGACATCACCAATATCAACCGCCAGATTATCGCCCTTGAGAGCACTGTGGGCAGGAAAAAAGTGGAAGTGTGCGCCGAGCGTGTGCGTGAGATCAACCCATATTGCAATGTGGGCGTTTTCGATATGTTTTACAGCGCTGAAACGGCAGAGGAAGTCTTTAAAAATCACTACAATTACATCGTCGATGCCATCGACATCGTCACATCAAAGCTTCATCTTATCCAGACTGCCCATGAGAAAAATATTCCGATAATTTCGGCTCTCGGCACAGGCAACAAGAGTGACCCGATGAAGTTTAAAATTACAGATATTTCCAAAACCTCGGTCTGTCCGCTGGCAAAAGTCGTCCGCCGTGAATTGAAGGCGAGAGGCATTCTCCATACAAAAGTGCTGTTCAGCGAGGAAATCCCGATGAAAATATCTCAGGAAAACGGCAAAATGGTGGCTTCCAACAGCTTTACGCCAAGTATCGCAGGTCTGCTCATCGGCAGAGAAGTAGTGCTCGATTTAATCAAAGAATAAAAACAAAACCTCCCAAACAGGGAGGTTTTTCATATATTTAGCCTCCCTTGCCTAAAGGGAGGGGGACCATCGAAGATGGTGGAGGGATTGGATAATTAACTACAAAATAATCTTAGTGCAAAATTATTTTTTGTATAATCCAAAACCATGTTCGCGATGATAAGCTGGACCTTGATGAATTTTACCTGCCCAATCCTTATCGCTTTTTACTTTGTCGAATAAATCTAAAACTCTTTTACACTCATTGCGGAAAGAAGTATCTAGTTTAGGATTGCGGAAATGATCTTGAATGAACTTACGTTCTTTCTCCCAGTCTTCATTAGATAAATTTTTTATCCATTCTAAAGAGTATTTTATAGGCTCTCTATTGGCACTTTTGTACATTAAGTATCCGCCACTAAGAAATGTCAAAGTAACCAAGACAATTTTATTCATGTTTGTCATGTGTAAGTCTCCTTCGGAAAAATATAATGATAATATTATTATACATTATTTGCGGTATAAAGCAATGTTTGTTATGCAAATAAAAACAAAAACCTCCCCTTTGGGAGGTTTTTCGCATATTATCCTGTATACTTCCCAAACTCATCTGCCTCTTTCTGCAACTGCTCAAGAAAAAGGCTTACGTGATATCCGTCGGTTGTTGCGTGATGACAGGTGATTGACAGCGGCATAATCAGCCTGTCATCCTGCTTATAAAATTTGCCTGCTTCGACGGAGGGGAAATAATATGCCTTGTTGTCATAATTATGCACGGCAAAATGGTCGAAGGAAACCCACGGCAGGCAGGAAACTGTATAGGCATTGGGCGGTGGAGTGAGCGGCTGACTTAATACCCCGTGATTTGCGCCATACTCATTCTGATTGTCGATATATGCCTTGTAAAACGCACCGAAATCCTCGTCAAACTCCGTCCACATCAGCGAAAATGTCTTGTCATCATCGTGGAATGAAGCATAAAGGGGAGTGAGATAATCATAAAAGCCAATCTGCCCATCTTTTTCGGCAATACGAAATTCCTGCTGAGCATTGAGCGTCTTTGTCACAAGCCACAAATAGGCGGGGAAAAACTTCATATTTGCCTTGCCGAGAGCGGATTTCATATTGGTGATGTCAAGCTTTACCGTCAGCGAATAGCCTGTCGGCGCCATTTTTGAAAAATAATAGAATATCTGTCCTCGCTTCCACTTAATCAGGTCAACAGGGGTGAAAATCGGTTCACGTTTCATAATCATACCTCCTTTGATTTGATTATATCAGCCACCGCAAAGAGATACAATAAACGCTCTGTAGAGTCACATACAAAACAAAACCTCCCAAACAGGGAGGTTTTTTACGTATTATAGCCTCTCCTGTTTCAGGAGAGGTGGCAGCCTTCAGGCTGACGGAGCGGTAAGTTTATTAAATGTGATTTATCACACCGTTTGTTTGCAGAGCAAACGCTTCATGTGCAAAGCACACTTCATTTTTCATAGTCGAAGACTGCTTAATTATTGTTTACAATACCACATAGAAAAGCACGGCGAAATACTGGAGTATTGTGCCGGCGAGCACGAAGAAGTGCCATATTGAGTGCATATATTTCTTGCGTATTGCGTAAAAAATAATGCCGACTGTATAGGCGAGACCGCCTGCGGCAAGCAGGATGATTCCGCCCTTCGCAAGATTTGCAATAAGCGGCTTGATGGCAAATACCACCGCCCAGCCCATTGCGATATAGCATATCATTGAAAACACCTTGAATTTTTCAAGGCTTACGATGTTGAGAACAACACCGATAATCGCCGCGCCCCAGACAACGCCGAAAAGTGTCCAGCCAATGGCAGGAGTTGCCTCGCGCAAGGTCACAAGGGTGAATGGGGTGTATGAGCCGGCTATCAGCAGGAAAATCGAGCAGTGGTCAAAGACACGAAATACCGATTTCACCTTGCCGTCACGGAAAGAGTGATAGAGAGCAGAGAAAGTGTAGAGAAGTATCATGGTAGCGCCGTAAATGCTGGAGCTGACCACCTTCCACACATCGCCCTGCAGCGCCGAAAAAACTATCAGCACGGCCATGCCGCCTGCCGCAGCGAGTGCGCCTGTGCCGTGGGAGATCGAGTTGATGAGTTCTTCAGCGAGGGTGTAGACAGGTTTCTTGGATTTCATTTTTTACCTTAATTTCTTGAAAAACGCGGTGAGCAAGGCTGTGCATTCTTCCCCAAGAATACCGCCCGTCACCTTGGGCTTGTGGTTGAAATTTTCGAAGAAAAGGTCGATAACGCCCCCTACAGCGCCGCCTTTTTTGTCATGCGCCCCGAAATAAAGGGCGTCAAGCTTCGCATTTAAAATCGCACCTGCACACATAGGGCAAGGCTCGAGAGTGACATACATATCGCAGTTTTCAAGCCGCCATGAAGAAATATTACGGCAAGCCTCTGCAATGGCGTTGATTTCAGCGTGGCCGAGAGCAGTCTTGTCCCGCTCGCGGGTGTTGTGTCCGCGGCCTATGATTTCGCCGTTTCTGACGATTATGCAGCCCACAGGGACATCGCCCGACAGGGCACATTTTTCAGCTTCTTCAATGGCGAGCGCCATGTATTTTTCGTGCATTTTGTCCTCCGCGCAGATGATAGGTAAATTTTAGCAAACTAAATGACAAAAGTCAAGAAAAATAGCTTGAAAAAATCCCCTATATAATGTATAATTATTAGAATAGAATGGAGTATTATAGGCAAATCCATAAAATAATTATACATTATGGAGGGCCGAGTGCCCGACCGCGGCGAATGCCGTCGTACCGAGCGGAAGGATTCACTCCGACCTGCGAGTATTAAATCGCGGGGACCCCGCAAAACCTGTTTTGTGGGGATATAATTATTAGAATAGAATGGAGTATTATAGGCAAATGGAATAAATTGCACTATGTGCATGAATTGCCGTTGGCATGAATTGAGCTGATGCTCATGAATTGTCCTGATGGGACATTAAGGTGCCTGCGGCGCATTAGATAAGTTCACTCCCTCAGTCAGCCTTACGGCTGCCAGCTCCCTCGTCTGAGGGAGCCAAGAAAAAGTTAAGCCTCCCTTGTGAATTTACCCCACAAAGCAGGCTTAGTGGGGACCCCATTTATCGGGAGGGGGCGCCGTAAACGGCACTAGCTTCGCGTCGCCGCTGAACAACGGTGGAGGGATTGCTGATTATCTGATGTGACTTGTCACATATTTATGTTCCAAAGGAACATATCGCATTTGCATAGCAAATATATCGTGCCGAAGGCATATCGCTCGGCGAAGCCGAATATCGCTTTCGCACAGCGAAATATATACCATTCTTAAAACAGTTAAAAATCACTTCAGACGGAGGATAAAATATAATGGACAACAACAAACTTGCCCAGCTTCTCTTCCCTCACATCAATGTGGAGATGGAAGAGTATCTCGAAAAAATCTATCCAAAACGCCAGCTTCCGGAGGGCGCGTATGTAACACGCTTTGCTCCGAGCCCAACAGGCTTTATCCACATCGGCGGCCTCTTTACAGCTCTTGTAAATGAACGCCTTGCTCACCAATCGGGCGGCAAAATCTTCCTCAGAATCGAAGACACAGACAAGAAGAGAGAGCAGGAAGACGGCATCAACGAAATCATCACAGGTCTTGCAGCATTCGGCATCAACTTTGACGAAGGCAAGACTCTCGACGGCACAGAAAAAGGCGATTACGGACCATACGTCCAGAGCCACAGAGCTGAAATTTACCAGAGCTTCTGTAAGGCTCTCGTAAAGAAGGGCTTTGCATATCCTTGCTTCTGCACAGAAGAAGATCTTGCTGAAATCCGCAAGGTTCAGGAAGAACAGAAGGTTCTCCCGGGCTATCATACAGAATACGCAAAGTGCAGAAACCTCACTTATGAAGAAATCGAAGAAAACATCAAGGCTGGCAAGCCTTATGTAGTACGTCTCAAGTCCCCAGGCAAGATCGGCGGCAGAGTAAAGTACAAGGATGTTGTCAAGGGCGACATTGAAATGGACGAAAACGTAGCAGACATCGTTCTTCTCAAGACAGACGGTATTCCAACATACCACTTCGCTCACGCTTGTGACGATACTCTTATGGGCACAACACACGTTGTCCGTTCCGACGAATGGGTACCATCTGTAAATATTCATCTCCAGCTCTTCTATGTCCTCGGCCTCAAGCCACCTAAGTACTGCCATATCTCCCCAATCATGAAGGAAGACAACGGCGGCAAGAGAAAGCTTTCCAAGCGTAAGGACCCTGAAGCAGCGGTAAGCTATTTCACAGAAGAAGGCTATCCAAAGGAAGCTGTTCTCGAATACCTCCTCACACTTGCAAACTCCCAGTATGAAGACTGGAGAAAGCAGAACAAGACAGCTGACCTCCACGATTACAAGTTCGCAATGAAGAATATGAGTAAGTCGGGCGCACTCTTTGACTTAGTCAAGCTCAACAACGTTTCGGGAGAAGTTATCTCCCGTTTCCCAGCTGAAAAGCTCTACGAATACGTTCTCGAATGGGCTCAGGAATTCGATAAGGAATTTGCTCAGAAGCTCATTGACAACAAGGAAAAGGCTGTCACATTCTTCGGCGTTGACAGAAGCGGCAACAAGCCTCGTAAGGACATCACACAGTGGAAGGGCGTAGCAAAGTACATGGACTACATCTTCGGGGGTGAATTTGCATACGAAGCTATCGACAATATTGCTCATGAAGACCAGAAGGCTGTTCTCAACAAGTACGCAACAGTATTCGATGTAAATCATACAAAGGACGAATGGTTCGGCACAATGAAGAGCATCTGCGAAGAACTTGGCTTCTCTCCAGATGTTAAGGCTTATAAGGCAGACCCATCTGCATTCAAGGGCCATGTAGGTGATATTTCCACAATCGTCCGTGTTGCTCTCACAGGCAGAAAGAACACACCGGACCTTTATTCCATCATGGCTATCCTCGGCACAGATGAAATCAAGGCAAGAATCAACAAGTATATCGAAACTTTGTAATTTTCCCGTCATCAGCCTCCCTTGTGTAATGGGAGGGGGCGCCGTAAACGGCACTGGCTTTGTATTGCCGCACTGCGGTGGATGAGGTGAAACTGTAGGTACCGGTAAAGCCTCCCTTGCCTAAAGGGAGGGGGACCACCGAACGGTGGTGGAGGGATTCAACGACATCCCACATAAACCAAAGCCTTACCTAATCCATAAGCTTCCCCGCCACGCGCAAGGCGTGGAACGTCTTCGACGACTTCTTTATGCGATTTACCCCATAAAACGAGTTTTGCGGGGACCCCCAAGTGATTAAATAGGCACGCCGCCACTCGGCGTCGGAGAAGCAAAATGCCCAAACGAAAACGGGGTCCCCAGCGAGCCTGCTCGTTGGGGTGAAAATACACGCAGTTTGATCACGGGACCAAGGGGACACCCCCTGGACCCCCTTGTGTGTTCGTTCCTCACAAATGGACACATTGGGGTGGGTTACATTTCTGGGGAACCCTTGATTAAACCGTAGGACCTTCGATTTGTCCGCTGGACATTCGTGAATGTCCTCTGCAAAGATTT
Organism: Clostridia bacterium; assembly: GCA_017441945.1. Taxonomy (GTDB): domain Bacteria; phylum Bacillota; class Clostridia; order Oscillospirales; family Butyricicoccaceae; genus SIG471. The sequence continues at coordinate 9,312 of JAFSBG010000146.1, read as the reverse complement.
TGCAATCCGAAAGAGATTCTTCGGTTTGCAACCTCAGAATGACATTGTAGGGGCGGGTTTCCACGCCCGCCCGCATAATAAATATAAAACCACATAACTATCTGATTTATACAGGAGTATACAATGGAAAATATTGAAAAGACAACTAATGAAGAAGTATTGTTTGAAGGCAACTTCATCCATGACTTCATCGACGAAGATCTCAGAGAAGGCAACTTCGACAGAGTTCAGACTCGTTTCCCACCGGAACCAAACGGCTACCTCCATGTAGGCCATATCAAGGCTATCGCAGTTGACTTCACAACAGCAAAGAAGTATAACGGTATCTGCAACCTCCGCCTTGACGATACAAACCCACAGAAGGAAGACGACGAATATGTAAACGCTATCATCGAAGATATCCGCTGGCTCGGCTTTGAACCGGACAATATCCTCTATGGTTCCAACTATTTCGATGACTGCTATGAAGCAGCTATCCGCCTTATCAAGAAGGGTAAGGCTTTCGTCTGCGACTTGAGTGCAGAACAGATGAGAGAATACCGCGGCTCACTCACAGAGCCTGGCAAGGAAAGCCCATACCGCAACAGAACTGTTGAAGAAAATCTCGACCTCTTTGAAAGAATGAGAAAGGGCGAATTTGAGCCTGGTGAAAAGACACTCCGCGCCAAGATCGATATGTCCTCCGGCAACCTCAATATGCGTGACCCTATCATCTACCGCATTATGAAGGTTCCGCACGACCGCTGCGGCGACAAGTGGTGCATCTACCCAATGTACGACTTCAACCACCCTATCTCCGATACAGTTGAAGGCGTTACACACTCCCTCTGCACACTTGAATTTGAAGACCACAGACCGCTTTATGACTGGGTTCTCAAGGAAGCTGAATTTGAAAAGCCATCCCGTCAGATCGAATTTGCACGTCTCAACCTGAGCTACGCGCTCACAAGTAAGAGACGCTGCCTCGCTTTAGTCAACGGCGGCGCAGTTACAGGCTGGGATGATCCTCGTATGGCAACTATCGCAGGTATGAGAAGACGCGGCTATCCGGCTCCAGCTCTCCTCGACTTCGTTTCCAAGGCAGGCCTTTCCAAGACATATTCTGTCGTTGACTACAGCCTCCTCGAGTTCTGCGTGCGTGACTATCTCAATACAAATGCAGAACGCGCTATGGCAGTTCTCAAGCCTCTCAAGGTCATTATCGAAAACTATCCTGAAGGCAAGACAGAAGAAGTTTCTGTTGAAATCAATCCAAACAAGCCTGAGCTCGGCTCCCGTAAGGTAACATTCTCCCGCGAACTCTACATCGAAGCTGATGACTTTACAGAAGTTCCACCAAAGGGCTACCACAGACTTTCCCCAGGCAAGGAAGTTCGTCTCAAGGGCGGTTACTATATCACAGCTCAGAAGGCTGTTTACAACGAAAACGGCGACATCGACCACCTCATCTGCACATATGACCCTGAAACAGCAGGCGGCACATCTCCTGACGGCCGCAAGGTAAAGGGCACAATCCACTGGGTTGACGCAAACAACTGCGTTGATGCTGAAGTTCGTCTTTACGACAGACTTTTCAAGAATCCTAACCCATCCGATGGCGAAGTATTCGATAACCTCAACCCTGATTCCCTCACAGTAGTCGAAAATGCAAAGGTTGAAAAGTATCTCCACGGTCACGCACCGCTCGATACATTCCAGTTCCTCCGCCACGGCTACTTCACAGTTGACAAGGACTCCACAGAAGAGAAGATGGTCTTTAACAGAACTGTAACTCTTAAGGACTCCTGGGCAAAGCAGAAGTAATGATTTATTTAGATAATTCAGCCACAACAAAAGTATTGCCATGCGCTCTCGATGCGGCTGTCGATGCAATGACAGAAAATTTCGGCAACCCTGCCGCAGTACACTCCTTCGGCAAGAAGGCAAATGATATATTGGAAAATGCCAGAAAGGACATTATGTCTGCCCTTAATGTGAAGAAGGGCACTCTCGTCTTCACATCGGGCGGCACAGAGAGCATCAACTGGGCAATAACATTCAGCGCTGAAAAGAACAAGCACAAGGGCAAGCACATCGTGTCCACAAAAATCGAGCACGCCGCAACACTTGAAACTCTCAAGGCTCTCGCAATGAAGGGCTATGAAGTAACTCTTGTTGACCCTGAGCGTGACGGCAGCGTGTCGATCGACAAAATCAAAGCGGCAATCCGTGAGGATACGATTCTCTTGGCAATGATGGCGGTCTGCAACGAAACAGGCGCAATTCTGCCTTATCATGATGCGGCTAAATACATGAAGCAGGTAAATAAAGATGCCTTCGTCCATGTGGATGGGGTACAGGGCTTCATGAAGATAAATATGCCTCTTGACAATGTGGATTTCCTCTCGATTTCCGCCCATAAAATCGGCGGTGTCAAGGGCATTGGCGCTCTTTATATCCGTGATGGTGTTAAGATAACACCAATGCTCCACGGCGGCTATCAGGATATGGGCTTGCGCTCGGGCACACAGGCTGTGCCTCAGATGGCGGCTTTCGGCGCAGCGGCTAAATACCACGCAGAGCATTTCAGCGAAGGCACAGCTAAAATGGACGAAGTCCGCCGCTACTGCATTGAAAGACTTTCCGAAATCGAAGGCTCGACAGTTGCAGTAAGTGAGCATCAGGCTCCCCATGTTGTAAACGTAGGCTTTAGAAAGGGCAGAAGCGAGGTCATCATCCGCGTGCTGTCCGATAAAGGAATCTATGTTTCGGGCGGCTCGGCCTGTGCCAAGGGCAAGAAAAGCCATGTGCTTTTAGCGATGAACAGAGATCCGAAGGCTATCGATTCATCTTTAAGAATCAGCCTTTCGGAAGAAAATACAAAGGAAGAGATTGACGTTTTCATCGACACATTGAAGATGGCGATGAAGATGTTCAGGTAAAAATATGAGAGAAGTTTTTCTTTTGAAGTTTGGCGAGCTGGTGCTCAAAGGTCTTAACAGACTCAAGTTTGAAAACCGCCTTGTCAAGCTTGTAAAAACAAGAATGTATAAATACGGCACATTTGAGGTCTATGCAAAGCAGTCGGTGCTTTTCGTGGAGCCTGTCGAATGTACTGACCTTGAAGCGGCTTTTGATGCCTGCCGTAAGATTTTCGGCATCGTCGCTGTCCAGCGCTGTGCTGTCTGCGATAAGGACATCATGGTTGCCTGCAAGACAGCCGAAGAATATCTTTCCGATATGCTTAACGAAGTCAAGACTTTCAAGGTCGAATCCCGCCGCAGCGATAAGTCCTTCCCTATGACTTCCATCCAGATATCCCAGGAAATCGGCGGCTGGCTCAACGATAAGTTTGACCATCTTTCACCAAAGATGGACGAGCCTGAAATGACAGTCAAGGTTGAAGTCCGCGAAAAGGGCATCTACATCAGCGGCAAGGTTTATCCTGGCGCAGGCGGCTTGCCAAATGGCTCCAACGGCAGAGGTCTCCTCATGCTTTCGGGCGGTATCGACAGCCCTGTTGCAGGCCACATGATGGCAAAGCGCGGCCTTGATCTGGCTGCTATCCACTTCTTCAGCTATCCGTATACATCTGAAGAAGCAAAGCAGAAGGTGCTCAAGCTTGCTGAAATCATGACAGATTACACAGGTAAGATTCCTGTCTTCATCGTGCCTTTCACAGAAATTCAGGAAGCTATCCGCGATAACTGCTTTGAAGACCTGTTCACAGTTATCATGCGCCGCTTCATGGTGAGAATTGCCGATAAGCTTGCCCAGCAGCAGCTCTGCGGCTGTATCATCACAGGCGAAAGCCTCGGTCAGGTCGCAAGCCAGACTATGGAGGCTCTCGGCGTTACAAATGCCTGCTCTGAAACTCCTATCTTCCGTCCGCTCATCGGTATGGATAAGAATGAAATTACAATAATTTCCAGAAAGATAGGCACATTTGAAACATCTATCCTCCCTTATGAAGACTGCTGCACAGTCTTCACACCTAAGCATCCTGTAACAAAGCCAAAGATGAAGAAGGTGCTGGAGGAAGAATCCCGCCTCGATGTGGACGCACTCGTACAGCGCGCTCTCGACGAAACATACTACATCGTTGTAGGCGAATAATAAAAATGTAGGGCGGGGGCTTGCTCCCGCCGTAATAAAACGCACAATCCTGTAGGGGAGGGTCTCTGCGCCCTCCCGCATATACGCACAATCCCGTAGGGGCGACCATTGGTCGTCCGAAAATTGTAGGGACCGACGTCCTCGGCGGTCCGCGGTCTTACATATCAAACAACCACAAAGAAAGGCAAATTACCATGCAAAAGAGCTTATCTTGTGAAATCCTCGCTGTCGGCACAGAGCTTCTGCTGGGCCAGATAGCAAATACAGACGCCCAGATGCTTTCTCAGGGACTGAGTGAGCTTGGCATTTCGGTATTCCATCACACAGTTGTGGGCGATAATCCACAGCGCCTTCGTGAAGCTGTCGAGCTTGCAAAGTCAAGAGCCGACATCATCATTACAACAGGCGGCCTCGGCCCGACAGCCGACGACCTTACAAAGGAAACCATCGCTTCTGCCTTCGGCAAGAAGCTTGAGCTTCACGGTCCGTCATTAAAGCGCCTTTATGACCGATGGACCTTTGGCAAAATGACAAAGAACAACGAGCGTCAGGCTTGGCTTCCTGAAGGCTGTGAAGTGCTTGTCAACGATTGGGGCACAGCTCCGGGCTGCGCTTTTGAAGCAGAAAGCACTCATGTTGTAATGCTTCCCGGTCCTCCAAGAGAATGCACAGCTATGTGGAAGCACAGAGCCCGCCCGTATCTTGAAAAGCTGACAGGCGGCGCTATCGTCTCCCATTACATCCGCCTTTACGGCATCGGTGAATCGGCAATGGAGGATAAAATCGCATATATTATGGACAATGCCGTCAACCCATCTGCGGCGCCTTATGCCAAGGAGGGCGAATGTCTTGTCCGTGTAACAGCCAAGGGTGAAAACCACGATGTGGCTGAAGAAATGACAAAGCCTCTTATGGAGCAGATTTGCTCTGAGCTTAAAGACTTCGTCTACGGCATAGACGTTGAATCTCTCGAAGAAGTCCTCGTTGCACTTCTCAAAGAGAAGAATCTCACAATTTCAACTGCAGAAAGCTGCACAGGTGGCTATATCTCCAAGCGCCTTACAGATATCCCGGGCTGCTCCGATGTTTTCATGGGCGGTATGGTGACATACTCCAATGAGAGCAAGATGAAGCTCCTTGGCGTAAAGGAAGAAACTCTTAAAGCTCACGGCGCTGTAAGTGAGCAGACAGCCTATGAAATGGCTAAAAATGTGGCTGAAATCATGGGTACAGATATCGGTGTCGGCATAACAGGTATTGCAGGCCCTGGCGGCGGCACAGAAGAAAAGCCTGTTGGTCTTATCTACGCAGGTATTTCCTACAAGGGCGAAACAAAGGTTTACGAATTGCCAAGAAGAAAGAATCAGTCGCGCGAAAGAGTGCGCCTGCTGGCTTCCTCCAAGGTGCTCGACCTTGTCAGAAGAACAGTTCTCGGCATAGAATAATATATAAGGGCGGGCTATGTCCCGCCCATGTAATTTTACAATAATAATGCCTTCTCCAGTAGGAGAAGGGGGACCACGTTAGTGGTGGATGAGGTGGAACGAATTTTATTTTGCAATTTCATTCCTCACCTAAATCTGCCTCCCGCGCCGAGAGCAAGACTCGGTTCATATCCCAATTTACAACTTACGAAAACAATTCAATTTATATATAAATCTCAGAACAGGAGGGCAATTATGCCTAAAAAAGTTCTCATCGTCGAAGATGAAAAAGCTATCTCCGACATCATAATATTCAACCTTAAGCGTGAAGGCTATGAAGTTATGCAGGCGCTGACAGGCACAGACGGTCTCAATATGGCGCTTAACGAAAATCCCGACATCGTCCTTCTCGATATAATGCTCCCTGAAATGGACGGCTTTGAAGTGCTTGAAAAAATCCGCGAGGTAAGCGAAGTGCCTGTAATTATGGTGACAGCTCGCGAAGAAGAGCGCGACAAGGTCCTCGGTCTTGAAACAGGGGCAGACGACTATGTGACAAAGCCATTTTCAATGGTCGAGCTCATCGCTCGCGTAAAGGCAAATACACGCCGTACTGTCGGCGCTGTGAAAAAGCCTGAAACTTCAATAAAAATCGGCGACATCACTATCGACACAGAGGCTCAGACTGTCATTAAAAATGATGCGGCTCTCGACCTCACTCAGCGCGAATATGAAATCATGGTATACTTTGCAAAAAATCAGACAAAGGTAATCAGCCGTGAGGAGCTTATGGAGAAGGTCTGGGGCTATGATTATTACGGCGATTTGCGCGCTGTCGACGTTGCGATGCGCAGACTCCGTGAAAAAATTGAAGATGACCCATCTGAGCCAAAGCTCATCATAACAAAGCGTGGCGTCGGCTACTATCTTGGTAAATAAAATGATGAAAAAACTCAGAAGATTGCTGAATATAGCAGGGCACAGAGTGACGATTTTCGGCTCGGCAATCGTTCTTTCGGTTCTGCTTGTGGTGGCATTTATTTTCGGTATGGTGGAGGCGAGAGCGTGGATGCACAAGCTTGCCTTGCTTATTTCCGCCCTTGTCGTTATCTATCTTATCAACGGCAGAGATAACCCAAGCTATAAAATAGCGTGGATGATACCGATTCTGTGTGCACCTCTTGTGGGTGGTATCTTCTATGTGCTGTTCGGAATAAAGAGATATTCCAGAAAAGAAAGACAGAAGTTCCGCGAAATACTGAAAAAGGCTGACAGCGTTATCGTCCCCAATGAAAAGGCGGCGCTCAGGCTTAAAAATGAAAGCAGTGCGGCGGCATCCCAGTCCCGTTACATTGAAAAATATGGCAGATATCCTGCCTATGAGAACACCAATGTGGATTATTTCCGCCTTGGCGAGGATATGTTTGAGCAGCTAAAGGCCGATATGCGTAAGGCTGAGCACTATATCTTCATAGAAACCTTTATAATTGAAGAAGGGAAGATGTGGAGCGAAATGCTGGAAATCCTCAAAGAAAAGGTAAAAGAAGGGGTGGATGTGCGCCTTATCTGGGACGATTTCGGTTCGATTCTCCTGCTGCCAAAGGATTTCACGGCAAAGCTTAAAGCCGCAGGCATAAAGTTTGGCGTTCATTATCCGCTTCGTCCTTTCATCGACCTTCGTTTAAATAACCGTGACCACCGTAAAATCACAGTTATCGACGGTCACACAGGCTATATCGGCGGCATAAACATCGCCGATGAATACATCAATGCAAAGGTCAAGTTCGGCCACTGGAAGGATACGGCAGTAAGGCTTGAGGGCGAAGCTGTCTGGTCACTTTCGATTATGTTTCTCACAATGTGGGATGCGATCAAGGGCGAAAAGGCCGACTATGACAAGTACAGACCGACGGTGTATATGGAAAATATGCCTGCCTGCGACGGCATTGTCCAGCCCTACAGCGACAATCCCCTTGACAGGGAAAATGTGGGCGCTACCGTATATCTCAATCTTATAAACAAAGCTGAAAAATATGTCTATATAACAACGCCTTATCTTGTTATAGACGATGCTATGATAAATGCCCTTACAACGGCGGCAAAAAACGGCGTTGATGTCCGTATCATAACTCCGAGAATCGGGGACAAATGGTATGTCCACGCTGTGACACGAGCCCATTACAATGTGCTTGTCGAAGCAGGTGTGCGTATTTACGAATACACACCGGGCTTTATCCACGCAAAATCCTTTGTTGTCGACGATAAATATGCCGTTGTCGGCACTATAAATATGGACTACCGCAGCCTTTATCTTCACTATGAGTGCGCTGTATGGATGTACGGCTGCTCCTGTATCGAAAGCATCAGAAATGACTTTGAAGATACAATGAAGATAAGCGCCGAAGTCTCGCCGGAGGAAATGAAAAATATCAAGTGGTGGCAGCGCCTCGGCAGAGCTATTCTCCGATGCTTCGCCCCGATGATGTAAAAGATGCACTTCGTGCGCGATATGTGCAAATGCACGTGATATATAAATGCGATATATCCTGCGGACGCGATATGTTTGTTACACAAACACAGATAAAAAGCTTCTCCTGCCGGGGTCCCCGGCGAGCCTGCTCGTTGGGGTGGATGATAGGAGAGGTGGCACGTGAAAGCGTGACGGAGAGGTAAAAATTACACATTTTATCTCTCAATTACACCCAAATGAAAAGAGGAAATCCTATGCTGAAAAGCCTTCACACAAAGCTGGTGCTCATTCTTGTTGCCCTCATATTGTCTGTTATGGCAATCGTCGGCACATTTCTGGTCAGCAGCGTAACTGAATATAATATTTCGGAGTTTCAGGACGAGATGGCGAATGTCTTCACTCAGGATTTTATCCTCTCCCTTGAAAATACCGCAAAAGAGGGTGGCAGTGCCTCGCTCAAAGACTATATGATAGCCTATTCTGTAAGCTTAGGCATAAATCAGAACAGAAACTTCTATATTCTCGACGGCAAGTCGGGCGAATATATCACAGGCTCGGACGATGAAGCAGGCGCTGAAATGACTCTCACTCCAAATATGCTGACAGCTATGAACGGTCAGGTAGGGCAGGAGATAAGTCCTGTCGGCACATATTTCGATGTGGCTGTGCCTGTCGAAGCTGACGATACATTATATATAGTAGGCGTGCTCGATAATAAGGAAGACCTCAACTCATTTACACGCGACCTTATCAGCGCCCTTGTACGAGCAATGCTTTTCGGTATGGTCATCGTTGTACTGCTGTCCTATATTCTCTCAAAAACAATCACAAACCCTGTCGAAAAGCTGACCAAAACAGCAACAGAAATCTCCAAGGGTAAGTTTGAAAATGTCATCGATGTTGAAAGCGGAGATGAGATAGGCGTACTGACACACACATTTAACGATATGGCTTCCGCCCTCAAAAAAAGTATCGACGCCATGGACGGCGAGCGCAACAAGCTCAACACAATGTTCGTCCACATGAAGGACGGCATCGTGGCATTCGATAAGGACGGCAAGCTGATACATATCAATCCTGCCGCCGAAAAAATGCTGGGCGAAAGCAAGGAGGGTACACATTATAAGAATGTATTCAAAAACCTCCATATTGATAAAAATGACCTGAGCGAAAGCGGTAACTATATCGAAATCGACTATGCAACCCCTGGCGCTGTGCTGAAATTATTTATCGCACCGTTTGACAGCGGCGACGGCGGCGGACTTATCATAGTCCTTCACGATATCACAGAGCAGAAAAAGCTGGACGATTCAAGACGAGAAT
>JAFSBG010000145.1 GCA_017441945.1 Clostridia bacterium | reverse complement strand
TCGGCACCGGTGCGAAGATCGACTATCGTGAGAATATTATTGGCTTTCAGCCAGTTTATCTCATCCTCTGTCAGCTTATGCGGCACATCGCTTCTGATATACCGCAGGCTTTCAGGAATGATATTTCGTATATTACTGGTTGAACTAAGCATTTTCCTTTTTCAGTCTGTTATGATAGGCCTGTGTATATGTACATACTGCGTAGCATTTGCCGCACATACCGATATTTGCATAGTATGGGTCCTTTGCCTTTCTTTCCTGGGCATAGCCGCGGCAGGCGTCGACGCTGTGGAGCTCGCCGTATTCAAGACCAGGCTCCCAGAGCTTGCCTTTAAGCGCCTTTGCAGGGCAGTTTCTTACACAAAGGTCGCAAGCGCCGCACTGGCTTTCTGTGATTGGCTGGTCAGCTTCAAGAGGGGCATCTGTGAGAATTGATGCAAGACGGATTGCGCTGCCGAATTCCTTTGTGACAACGATATTATTCTTGCCTACCCAACCGATACCTGCAAGTGTTGCCACAGTCTTATTTGGAATCGGCTTATCATTAAGCATACCCGTGATTACATTGTAGCCCTTTTCTTTAAGGAAGTCCACGCCTGCATTTACAGCCACTTCAATGCAAGGTCGGAATGCGGCATAAGCTGTCTGGGTTTCATCTGTCGGATGGTCGCGAAGCTGCTCGACAATTTCAACCGGAATGTGCATTACGACAGAAATACCACGCTTCATATCTGTGTCAAGAATACCTTCGATATCGGCAACGCCCACAAGCTCAGCGCCGTTTGCCTTGAGGACTTCAAATAATTCTTTCTTAAGCTCGTTCATATTTATCTCTCCTTATATCGTTTAAATCTTATACTCGTCAAGCCTGAGCACCGCTGCTATGTCGTCAGGAATGTCGGCGAAATCCGTCATACTGTCGTACCACAAATCAACCATGTGCTGCTTGTTTTCCCATCTGCTTTCTGTCAGCACATATACAAGCGGCTTTCTGACCATGAGAATAACATCACGCTCGGTGACATAATATCCATCCTCAAACGGCAGATAAGAATTGACTATCTGAGATTTTTTGTCACTCAGCTCAAAGCATTTTTTAAAAAGGCCTTCCCCTTTAACTGTCAGTTCACCGTACTTATGCTCTCTGCCGAGTGCAATATAATGTTCGGCATTTTCGAGGATGGCCTTGCGCTGTTCCTCTGTTGTTTCCTTTATGACTTTGGCAGGCATACCGACTACGAGGGAGTTTTCAGGAATAACCTGACATTCGCGTACAAGTGCGCCTGCGCCGATGATGGAGCCTTCGCCGATTACTGCGCCGTTGAGGACTGTTGCGCCCATACCGACCATTACATTATTATTTATAGTACAGCCGTGGATTATTGCGCCGTGGCCGACTGTGACATTTTCACCGATTACGACAGGAAAATCATGGTCGCAATGGACGACGGAATTATCCTGAATATTTGAGCCCTTGCCGATGATTATTTCGCTTCCATCACCACGCAGAACAGCTCCGTACCATACTGTGGAATCTTCTGCAAGTTTTACATTGCCAAGAACTGTGGCATTCGGGGCGATGAAGCAGTTTTTGTGAATATCCGGAGTTTTATCTTTGAATTTAAGGATCATAATTGTGTTCCTTTTTGTGTTTGATTACAACCCCTCCACCATTCTTCGAATGGTCCCCCCTCCCCTTATACAGGGGAGGCTGAAAGGCAGGTGAAGGAAGGCTAAAAGAATGATGAAATAGCATTATTATATAAAAGCCGCCGAGGTGTTCCCCGACGGCTTTATTTATGCTATGTAACTTACTTTGTTGGGTCTGCGCCCTGGATGAACTTGTACATATCGTCTGTGAGTTCCTGAATGAGGTCTTCGCCGAGATATGCCATATGGCCGGACTTGTAGCCCTTTACGAATACACGATCCATTGGGAGACCGGAGTGGTCAAGTGTGTAGTAAAGGATACCGATCTGTGTGCAGATATCATACCAGCCGTTTACGAAGAATGTACGCATACCTGGTACTCTTGTCATAGCTGCGCAGAGGCACTGAGCTGTGTTTCTGCCCTTAATCTTGTTGTTCCAGCTGAGGTAGAGGCTATGGGAGTTGACAAAGTTTCTGTCAAAGTCTACGATACCGAGCTTAGGGAAGAGTTCGCCTTCGAGTACAGACTGGAAGAATGGATCGTACTTACCAACGGATGGGTCGTCACGCATGCCCCACTTAGCTTCTTCCATACCGGAGTACAGAGGACGTGTGATACGGCCGTCAAGACGTGCAACGCTCTTGCCCTGCTTGCGGCAGACTTCACCGCGGAATTCTACGTCTTCAACAACGAGTTCACGCTTGATGAGGTATTCACGGGAAACGCCTGTGTAGTACATGACCTTTTCCATGATCTTTTCGCGAGCTTCGCCCTGGAGTCTTTCGCCCTGATAGAGAGCGAGGAGATATTCTGTATCAGCAAACTGCTTTGCTTCTGCTACGAATTCTTCAACTGTCTGTTCGGATGGATGATTGTGGTACCAATGTGTTGCAGCGAGTGTTGGGAATGCCAATACTGCTGGGTAAACCATCTTGCCAGCGCCGAAATGATCGCCGTTTGTAACTGTGTTGCCGATGAGAATAAGACCGTCAAATGCGATGGAGTATGCACGGTCAGATGCGCCTGCGGAGCCGATGCCTGCTACTGTGGAAGCACGTGTACAGCCATAGCTTTCACCGCACATATACTTAGGGCTCTGCCATCTGTTATACTTTGCAAGCCACTTCTGGATGAATGTGAGGATAGCTTCAGCGTCCTGTTCGATGCCATAGAACATATCCTTCTTTGTTTCGTCGAGGAGACGGCCGAAACCTGTGCCGACTGGGTCGATGATAACGAGGTCAGCGATGTCGAGGAGGCACTGTGCGTTGTCACAGGATTCGTATGGTGGCAATGGCAAGCCGATATCGTCAACTTCGCCGTACTTGATACGCTTTGTGCCGAGGAAGCCTGCATGAACCATCATGGAAGATGTGCCAGGGCCTCCGTTGAAGCAGAACATAACAGGACGGCTCTTCTTGTCTTCTACATCGGAACGGAAGTAGGAATATGAGAAGATGGAAGCAATAGCCTTGCCTTCATCATCATAGAATACATTGTCTTCACACACTGTGTGGTAAGGGATCTTTTTGCCGCGGAGTTCGATTTCGCCTTCAGCTGTAAAACGGGAAGGTGTAAAAACGTCAGTCTTAAGAAGCATAATATTTTCCTCCTGAGTTATTTAAAATTATTTCTGTGAACATTATACCACTATCAAAGCTGTTTTGCAAGAAATTTTATGCAGATTTATCAGTTAATTTAAACAGCCGCTGAGTGAGTATCGAAAAATATTTTCGACACTTCAAACGAGGCAGGCCTCGTTTGATTCTGCATCGGTCTGCGTGCACGCTACGCGTACACTTGCCCGATAGAGGTGCAAAAATCCATGCGCATGTCCCGGATTTTTGCCGATTTAATAGGTTTTGCGCCTGCGGGCGCGGGAAACATATATTTACAGACATGCGTAAGTTCTATACCTCAATATTTAGTTTTATGTTTTTTCGGCAGCTAAAAGCCGCTGAATATATCAGCGGCTGAGTTGATTTAATATTTCATTATCTTTGGCAAAATCTTCTTTGCGGCGTTGTAAAGCGGACCTTCAAGCTCCTTGCGGGCATTCTGGAGCTGCTGGCGGATATTGATATGCTGAGGGCAATGCTGTTCGCACAAGCCGCAGCCAACACAGTTTGATGCCGAAGTGAAGTCTTTGCGCAGGACTGTACACATCGTATACTCGATGAGCGCGCTCATTTTGCCGTCGGCATAACGCTTATTATATGCGGCAAATGTGCCAGGAATGTCGACGTGTTTAGGGCAAGGCATACAGTAGCCGCAGCCTGTGCAGCCCACCTTCATCTTGTCGTTTATGGCGGCTACCACATTTTTCAGCAGCTTCTGGTCATCTTCCGTCAACTCATTTACCTTGCTTGTGGCGGCATTTTTCACATTTTCCTTTACCATTTCAAGGGAATTCATGCCCGAAAGCACGCAGGTTACTCCCTCCTGATCCCACAGCCAGCGGAATGCCCACTCAGCAGGAGTGCGCTTCACAGGGTAATCGTGGAACAGCTTTTTCGCCTTGTCAGGCAGGTTATTTACAAGCTTGCCGCCGCGGAGAGGCTCCATGATAACGACAGGAATGCCCTTTGAATGAGCGTGGTTAAGACCGCGTCTGCCTGCCTGAGAGTTTTCGTCAAGGTAGTTGTACTGAATCTGGCAGAAATCCCAGTCATAGGCGTCGATAAGCTGGCAGAACATATCGGAATTGCCGTGATATGAGAAGCCTATCTGGCGGATTTCGCCGCTCTGCTTTTTCTCCTGAATCCATTCTTCAATGCCGAGAGATTTGAGTCTTTCCCAGGTTTTTACATCTGACAGCATGTGCATAAGGTAATAATCCACATGGTCTGTGCGAAGGCGCTCAAGCTCTTCCTTAAAGATTTTTTCAATGCCTTCCTTGGATTTTATAAGGTAATGAGGCAGTTTTGTTGCGATATTTATTTTATTTCGGACATTGTTGCGCTCTAAAATCTTGCCGAGGGCGGCTTCACTGCCCGGATATATGTAAGCGGTGTCGAAATAATTTACGCCGCCGTTAATAGCTTCCATAATTTCCTTTTCGGTCTTGTCGATATCGACGCCCACTTTCTGGGTAAAGCGCATACAGCCATAGCCGAGGACGGAAATCGGATTGCCGTATTTGTCGTTGCGGTATTGCATAGGGTACTCCTTTCGTGGTATTAAGGTGTGACAAGTCACATTTTATGGGTTTCTCTCCCTCCGTCACGCCTTCAGCGTGCCACCTCCCTCGTCAGAGGGAGGCGAGAGATATACTATATAATTATGCCTTCGAGGTGGTCACATTCGTGCTGGATTATCTGGGCGATGAAACCCGAGAATTTGCTGCGGCGCTTCTGCCAGAGTATATCGTAATATTCCACTTCGATATTCTCATAACGTTTCGTTTTTCGTGTGCCTACAAGAGAAAGACAGCCTTCCTCGGCTTCGTATTCGCCGTTTTTTGAGACTATCACAGGATTCATCATAGGCACATTTGTAAAGCCCATATTGATGGCAATTATTCGTTTTTTCACGCCTATCATGTTTGCCGCCATGCCGACACAGCCGTCTTCATGGGCTTTTAATGTGTCGAGCAGGTCTTTTACGACAGGCATATCGTCAGGTGTTGCCGGCTCGGATTTCTGCGCCAGAAACATCACATTTTTCATTATCGGTCTTATCATAAGGTACTCCTTTGTGGGGATGCGGGCGGGCATGGAAACCCGCCCCTACGATTCTATTCTTCTGTATCTATAATTTCTGCGTCAATTATCACAGGGTTATCTGCAAGATATGCCGCAATTCGACTTTCTTTTTCAAGAATAAAGCGTTTCTGATAGAAAATATCTGCATATTCAAGTACTTTATTCATCTGTGAAGTATCTATAAGCGCACCTATAGCTGCAGAAACTTTTGGAACAGCTTTTTTTACTGTTTTCTGACCTAATTTTTTCCCAATCTGTTCAAACACATCTGTGAAAACGGTTTTCTCAATTCCCTTTTTGCCGGCATTTTGCAATGCTTTTTGTGCTGATGCATTAGCTAATGCTCTTAATTGAGTTATTAAAAGTGGAATACCTCCCCTTTTTGCCATTTCTGTCCACGACTTTTGAACTGTTTGCTGCACTAAACTTGCCTGAGTCATAGTCATAATCTTAGCCATTATACTACTAAATTCATTTGATGATCCTTTGCTAGATGGATTCATAGCCCCCAAAAATACTTGGCCTGCAATTATCATTTCTGTACTATTATTTTTAACATCGAATCCATAAATCATAGCAATAAGTTGTACTGCTCTAAAATATAAAAAGGTGCTTGCGGCTAAGTTTAGAGGGATTCCAGCAAATCCTAAATATCCAGTTGCTCCTCCTTCTATAATTGTTGCCATGATGTTAAAAAGTTTCTTTTTGTTAACAACTTTTGCTACTTCGTAACTTCTTCCAAAACAAATCTCATCTATTGTTTCAATTTGAAGTTCTTTTAAGTTTTTATTTACACTCTTTATAATGCCTTTCTCGCTAATGGTTAATTGGGCTGCATATTTTTCAATTGTTTCAAATCCTTCTGAAATCCACTTTAGAGCATCTTTATATAAATCTTCTGCTCTTATAGATTCTCCTATAAGACTTCCTACTTGCTTAACCTTTGCAGGTATTTTTCTTACCGCCGCTCTCCCTAATAATGCCGCCATACTTGGCTCAAGCATTTTTTCATATTGTTTTGTAAGTTTTTCAAATATGTCTTGCTCTTTTTGATTTACTATCGGAACTGGCGCATAGAATTGTTTCTGTATTTCCATAATATTATCCTCCGTTTAATTAAGCTTTCGTAATAGTGCTTGTAATTTTCGCGAGGTTATTATTTATATTAAAATTATACTCTTTATAATATAATTAGTCAAGGTTCATACAACCCCTCCACCATCGTTCCGATGGTCCCCCTCCCCATACACAGGGGAGGCTATAATATAAGAAAAGCCTCCGTGGGAACGGAGGCTTTTAATATTAACAAAATCTGTTTCTGCCCGGGTTTATGCTTGTTTCATACGGGACGATATCGTGGTATTCCGCGTTGTTTTTCTCAATACATTCGCGAACTTTATCCACAACATCAGGCTCGACGAGCAGGCTCATTCCGCAGCCCAGTTCACCCTGAATTGCTCGGGGCGCAGGAGCTATGCGGGACTTTATGCCGTCCTTTTTAAGCAGCTCGTGGAGCATCATACCCTGTGTGTATGTTTTGAACAGCACATAGTAATGGAGTTTCTTTTGCTCTGCCATTATTAGTCAAGAAGCTCGATGAATGCCTGGATTCTTGTCTTAAGCTGTTCAGCGTCGGAGTCAGCATAGTCTGTTTCGATGCCGAGAACTGGGATGCCAGCTTCCTTGAGAGCCTTTTCAACTGTGTAACCTTCTACATCGTAAAGTGTACAGAACTTGAGGTTTACATCGATAACGCCGTCAACCTTGTATTCCTTAGCAAGGCGGATGATATCCTGGACACGTTCTGTATTTGGTGTGAAGCATGCGCAGTGGATGCCCATATATCTGTCTGCGATAGCCTTGATCATATCGTCGAGGTTATCCTTTGTTTCGTCAACGAGGTTTTCGAAGTAACGTGTGCCTGTGCATGTTTCTTCACATACAACAGCAGCACCGCTTGTTTCGATAATCTGGTGCATCTTCCAGTTTGGAATTGCCATTGGTGTACCTGTGAGCATAATGCGCTTTGTGCCTGCAGGGAATACGGAAACGCCGTTCTTGATGCGTTCTTCGAGCTCGTCAGCAAGCTTGTTTGTCATCATTGCACAGCGCTTTGGATCGTCAAAGAATGCGATCTGGGAAACGAGGAGAGCGTCTCTGCCGGAAATTGGAATGTTTTCAGCCTTTCTTGCTTCGTAAACGCGTGCAAGGCCCTTTCTCTTTTCGTTGATAGTATGGATAGCTTCCTTGAGGTTTTCTGCTGTGATCTTATTGCCTGTGAAATCTTCAACTACCTTTACGAAGTCCTTGATTTCGTTTGCCCACTTTTCCATATCCTGTGGACGCTTCATCTGAGGCATATCCATGATATGGAGCGGAACATCCTGAGCGAGGATTTCCCAAGCCTTCTTCTTGCCGTCACAAGTTGTTTCGCCGACATACATATCAGCAATACGGAAGAATGGGCAAGTCTTGCCAAGGCGTGCGCCTACGGAAGCCTTGATGAGAGGACAAGTGCTCTTTGGAAGAACAGCTTCACCGTCCGGTACCCAGAACTGGGAGCCGCCGCAAAGACCTGTTACGATACCGTTAGCTGCGATGATAACTTCGTCTGGAACGTATACGCAGAATGTGCCGAATACCTTCTGGCCGTTCTTCTGTGCTTCGATAAGCTCTGCAGGGCGGATGCCGTGAACGTCAGCAACAACCATATCCCAGAAGCCCATGCCTTCAGGACGGTTTTCCTGAGAAAGATAAACATCGCCGAATGCTGTTGGGAGAACAGCACAGAGCTGGTCATGAGTTTCGAGGTCCATACCTAATTCTTCCCACATTTTTCTGTAGTCTGCCATTTGAATTATCTCCTTTTTACATTTTTAATGGCTTTCAAGCCAAAACTTAACATTTTTCTGCGGCAATTTCGATTATTGCCTGTACTGCATTGTCCACGTCCTCGTCCGTATTGAAATGGGAGAAGCTGAAACGGACAGCCCCCTGCTCCCCTGTTTCAAGTGCGTTATGCATAAGTGGCGCGCAATGTGCACCCGGACGGGTGGATATGCCGTAATCATTATATAATACATCGCTGACCTGGGAGGAGTCAAAATCCCAGATATTTACAGTAACTATAGCGCATCTTTCGCTCTTTGAAAAATCGCCATAGATTTTTACCCCTGCGATGTCCTTTATTTTATTGTAAAAATCCCACATGAGAGCCTGCTCACGCTTGCGGATATTTTCCATGCCTGTTTCGTTTATGTAATCGACTGCAGCAGAAAGTCCTGCAATGCCGTGGGCATTGAGTGTGCCTGCCTCGAGGGCTGTCGGCATTTCGGCAGGATGCTTTTTGAGATATGTCTGCACGCCGCTGCCCCCCGAAAGAAGAGGACGGACTTTGACTTTCGGATTTACACACATTCCGCCTGTTCCCTGAGGACCGAGCATACCCTTATGACCTGTGAAGCACAGAATGTCGATGCCCATTTTCTGCACATCGATGTCGAAAACGCCTGCTGTCTGGGAGGCATCGACAATGAAAATCACATCGTGAGCCTTTGCAATTTTGCCAATGACGGCGATGTCGTTGAGGTTGCCCGTCAGATTGGAGCCGTGAGTGCATACGATGGCTTTCGTATTGGATTTTATTGCGTTTTCAATGTCATTTATATTGATATTGCCGATTTTGTCGGCTTTGACGATGGTCAGCTCAGCGCCCTTTTCCTCCATTTCATAGAGAGGACGGAGGACCGAATTGTGCT
>JAFSBG010000144.1 GCA_017441945.1 Clostridia bacterium | reverse complement strand
GTGACACGGATTAAATAATGCGGGCGGGCATGGAAACCCGCCCCTACAAAAATCCCCTTGCCTCGCCCTCACCGGGGCCCCCGGCGAGCCTGCTCGTTGGGGTGGATTTGAGGGAGAGGTGGCAGTCCGAAGGACTGACGGAGAGGGTGCTATTTAATAGCCCAATATGCCGTAGGCACACCTTGTAAAATGGGGTTTCCAAAGGGGTGCCAACCCCATGTGGTCTGGTGATCAAACTGCCTGACCAGTTTGGGCATTTTGCTTCTTTTGGGCAAACACAAAGAAGTCGTCGAAGACGCTCCACGCCTTGCGCGTGGCTGGAAAGCTTTTGGTTTAGTTAAATCTTTTCTTTGTAAATTGAGTGACTTTGTCACGATTGAACAAGCGGAATGTCGAGGGCGCCATTCCCTACAATTTCCCGGACGAGCAATGCTCGCCCCTACAATGGTTGTGCAAACGGAGCAGAAATTCTTCGCTTTGCGGAATATGGAGGGCACAATATGATTAAACTCCTGCTGATTTTCGCTCTGCTGGGCGTTGTGATGTATCTGTTGTATATCAATGGGTACATGATGCTGAATAGCAAAAAGGCGCTGACTTTCATCGGCTCACAGCGTGGCAAAAAGGCGAGTTTCACAGCCTGCAACGGCTGGATAAGGCGTGTATTAAGGGTTAAGGAGAGCAGAAAATATGTTTTTGACCTTGATTTACAGCTTTCCAAAGGCGAAATGCAGGTCGTATTGCTCGACGAAGGCAAAAACGAAATAGCCTGGCTTGACGAAAGCAGGCGTACAGCTTCTCTCGAGCTGACAGCCGGCAAACGGTATTATCTCGTCTTCCGCTTTGCCAAAGCCACCGGCAAATATGAATTGAAATATGAGTAGGGGCGTAAAATGAAGTTTTTTGAGTACATTATACGGCATTATGATAAGTTTTACTGGCTTTCGTTGGCTTATGTAATCGCTGTGCTTGTGCTTCAGCTCAAGCTTGAGCTGCACGATAATTTTTCGCTATGGGCAATCATTCCCCTCAACCTGATAACCTGGCCTGTCGCCATCGGCGACTGGAGGGATAAAAAACTTGGAAGTTATGAATGGAGATTCATATTCGCTTTGGTCGCGCTGACCACCATCGCGCCGATATTATTGGGATTATAAATTAAACAAAGAATGCCATCCGAAAGGGTGGCATTTTTCTATGTGCAGAAATCTGCAGGGACATAGTGAAGCCTGTTTCAGGTGGGGTGAAGCAGACTGCAGACAGCGTCCTTTCTATCTGCAAATTTCCGTACCCTATGTGAAGCATTCTGCAGGTCTATGTGAAAAATCGCGTATGGTTTTCGTACGCAATTTTGCAGGCTAATATAATATATAAATATAAAAATAAATAAATCAAGGATAAGAATATTTATATGCAGACGACTGCAGATAGAAATTTTTTTGTTTTTGACAACCTCTCCGACATCGCTGCTGCGATGCCACCTCCCCTTACACAGGGGAGGCTGCTAATATTGTATCTGCGATGCATTTATCAGGGCGGACCGTCGGGGACGCCGGTCCCTACAATGTCATTCTGACGCAAAACTGCAAGGCTTTTAAGGCTATTTTTTCCAGTTATTTCCACGAAATGTTTTTACGAAATTTTCGTTTAATCATTTCGCGTAAAAGGTGTAGAATCGAAGCAGAAGAAAAATCCAAAGGAGAATTAACATGGAATATATCGGAGACTACACCGCAACTAACCGCCCTTACTTCACACTGCCTGTTTTCGCAACCCATCTTGACATTTCACACAGCGCCCTTGTGCTTTACGCCCGCATCTACACACGTTGTATGCTTTCCCGAAAGAACGGCATTTTCGACAGCGAAAATCACGCCTACTGCTTCTACCCTGTGGAAAATATGGCAAAAGATATGAGGTGCAGCGAGCGCACCATTCACACTCTGCTCCGTGAGCTTGAGCGTTTTGACCTTATCGAAAGGCGCAGAATGGGTGGCGGCGCCAACCATATTTACGCAAAATACGCCTTTTTTGCCTATGGCGAGAAGATCAGCGACGAAGAAAGAGCCGCTCTTATGATTGAAGCCAGCGAGGGAAAATACAGCAATGTGCAATAATTTTCCAAATCCCTCTTGACAAATGGACTGGGTGGTTGTATTATTGTATTAGTTGATTAGTACAGTTCGAACGTAAATCGACCAATGAAAGGAGGCATCAGATGCCTTGGAAATTTGACGACAGCCGTCCTGTTTATCTGCAGATCATGGACGAAGTCAAGCAGCGAGTGCTGACAGGGGTTTACAAGCCTGGGGATAAGCTCCCTTCCGTCCGAGAGCTGGCGCTTGAGGCTGCTGTCAACCCCAACACCATGCAGAAAGCGCTTTCCACATTGGAGAGCGAAAACTTTATTCATTCCGAGCGCACTTCGGGCCGTTTTGTAACCGATGATATGACGCTTATCACAGCTTTGCGCAAAGAACAGGCGGAAAGTATTGCCGATGAAATGCTGTCCCGCCTGAAAGCCACAGGAATGCAAAATGATGAAATATTGATGCTTATAAAAGCGAAGCTTGGGGAATAGAAGGCTTTGCAGATATGTTTGCCTGCGGCAAGTTAATGTATCTGCGATGCATTTATTAGGGTTCGCTCCCTCCGACGGCTTCGCCGCCACCTCCCCCGACAAGCGGGTACCCAACAAAGCCTGTTTTGTTGGGATAGCGACGGAGGAGGCAAGGAGTTTTTTCTTCGCTTCACATCATTTCATCATAACTACTCATGAAAGGAGTCCAACCACATTATGTCAATTTTAAAATGCGTCAACCTCTCGAAAAATTACGGCAGGCACGCGGCGCTTTCATCCCTCGACCTTGAGCTGCCCGAGGGCAAGATTGTCGGTCTTTTAGGCCCTAACGGAAGCGGCAAGACCACCCTTATCAAGCTCATCGCAGGCCTTCTCACCCCGACTTGTGGCCAGCTTCTCGTCTGCGGTCAGCCTGTTTCGGTTGCCACAAACTCTCTCATTTCCTATCTGCCCGAGCGCACCTACCTCAACGACTGGATGACCGTTATCGACATCCTGCTGTTTTTCAACAGCTTTTACGACGATTTTGATATGAAAAAAGCCACTGATATGCTGACAAGTCTGGGCATAAAGCCTCACGACAAGCTGAAAGCCATGTCCAAGGGCACTAAAGAAAAGCTCCAGCTCATTCTTGTTATGAGCCGCAAAGCAAGGCTTTATCTTCTTGACGAGCCGATAGGCGGTGTTGACCCTGCGGCGAGAGATTACATACTTTCCACCATTATTTCTTCCTACGCCGACAACGCCACTGTCCTGATTTCCACCCACCTTATAGGTGATGTGGAGAAGATTCTCGACCAGGTTATCTTCCTGCAGAACGGCGTTATAAAGCTCAATTCCGATGTTGACACGATACGAGAAGAGCACGGCAAGAGTGTCGACAGCCTTTTCAGGGAGGTGTTCAGATGTTAGCAAAGCTTCTTAAATATGAATTCAAGTCGATCGGCAGGCTTTTTCTGCCGCTTTACGGACTTTCGATACTTCTGGCTATAGCAAACCGCTTCACGGCCTATAATCCTGATTTTGAATACGAAATCCCCGAATTTGTCCTGATGGGCACATTCATAACCCTGCTTATGGGGCTTGCAATTGTGACATTCATTCAATGTGTGCTCCGCTTCAAGCGAAATCTTCTGGGCGACGAGGGCTATCTTATGATGACTCTGCCTGTTTCCAGATTTGACCTTATTTTTTCCAAGCTCATCGCCGCAGTTGTGTGGACAGTGATTGGCGGATGTGTGGGGCTGACCTCCCTTTTCATTCTCACGCCTTACGATTCGATGGTATCGACCTTCCATATTTTAAGCGACATCTTCCGCTACGGCGGCTTCAACGGCGCTATGTTTTTTGTTTATATGATATTGATAGGTATTCTCGGCGTTGCGGCGGTGTACACCCCTGTTTACACGGCTCTTTCGCTGGGACATATATCGAATAAGAACAAAATGCTCGCTTCCTTCGGCTGGTATTTTATCAACAGCATTGCGGTAAATATTCTTTCCAGCGGTCTTGTGCTGACCATTGAAAAAGTGCAGCTCTGGGATATGCTGAGGATAGATATTTCGGGCACCATGGTATCCCACATGATTTTCATCGGAATTATAATAATTCTGCTGATTTATAATGCGGCCCATCTGCTGATTACAAATTATGTGCTGAAAAATAAGCTCAACCTGGAGTAAAGCGCAGGACGGTGGATTTATTAAGGCGGACCGTCGGGGACGCCGGTCCCTACAATGAATAATGTCATTCCGAAGCAACGCGAGGAATCTCCTGTGGTTTGCACACCCTCTCCGTCAATCTTCGATTGACACATTCTCTCGCTATCGCTCGTTCACGCCGCGGACAAACAGTTCACCGGACTGTTTGTTTACCGCGGTCGCCGTTTCACTACCTTGCACAGGGGAGGCTATTAAAATTACACACAACAAAAAAGACCGCCATGAGGGAGCGGCTCAATAAAACAGTATAATATTGTTTTCGGGGAGGCGGCATGAGTAATCATGCCGCCTTTCCGTTTATAATGTCATAGAGTAAATTGGCGGGGAGTATGCCGATATAGTTGTAGCTGATGTCTACATCCTGTATCCTTTGTCCGCTGGAAGTGTCCGGTGCATGGACATATACGGCTTGTACCATATCGTTCAGCACATCAGGCGTCAGCTTTTCAAGATTCAGATGCTTCTTTGCCACTCGGATAAACCTATCAACATTCTCCACATGATTTTCTTGATTCTGTATTTCGTTTTCGAGCATTTCAATCTTGGCTCT
>JAFSBG010000143.1 GCA_017441945.1 Clostridia bacterium | reverse complement strand
GGGGTCATCGGCAGGATGCTGAACAGGTGTAAAGTCATAAATTGAGACTTCCTTCGGTACGACCATCAGACCGCCCGGGTGCTGACCAGTTGTACGCTTGATACCTGTACATCCCTGAACAAGGCGATTTTCTTCTGCTCTGTTTTTGACTATCCCCTTCTGTTCAAGGAACTTCTTTACGAAGCCGTAAGCAGTCTTATCCTTGATAGTACCGATAGTACCTGCGCGGAAAACATTTTCTTCTCCGAATATATTGATAGTTTCCTTGTGCGCTCTTGCCTGATATTCACCGGAGAAATTAAGGTCGATATCGGGAGTTTTGTCGCCGTCAAAGCCTAAGAAGGTAGCAAATGAAATATCAAAACCATCTTTCTTAAGCATTTCGCCGCAAACAGGACACTCCTTATCCGGAAGGTCGACACCGCAGCCGTATTCCTGTGGAACATCGAAAATACTGTGCTTGCACTTAGGGCAAACATAGTGCGGCGGCAGCGCATTAACCTCTGTAATACCCGTCAGAAAGGCAACAAAAGATGAACCTACCGAGCCTCGTGAGCCGACAAGATATCCATCTGAAATCGACTTGGAAACAAGCTTCTGCGCAATGATATACATGATATCGAAGCCGTGACCAATGATTGAGTCGAGCTCAAGTTTAAGACGGTCAGAAACAAGCTGAGGAAGATTGTCACCGTAAATTTCGGCAACTCTCTTTCGGCACATTTCTTCGATATCGCGAGCCGAGTTTTCAATTTTAGGCGGATACTGCTCTTTCGGAATCGGTCTGAAGCTTTCGCACATATCTGCAATCATATTCGTATTGGCAACAACCACCTCAAATGCCTTTTCCTTGCCGAGATAGCTGAACTCTTCAAGCATTTCATCGGTGGTTTTAAAGTAAAGCGGCGCCTGCTCCGAAGCATCGGAGAAGCCCATACCTGTCATCATTATTTCTCGGAAATAACTGTCCTCTGGCTCAAGGAAATGGACGTCGCCTGTTGCAACAACAGGCTTGTTCAGCTTTTCACCGAGCTTTACTATTGTACGGTTGAAGTCGCGAATCTGGTCAAAATCCTTTGCAATACCCTTTGCAACCATAAAGGCATTATTGCCAACAGGCTGGATTTCAAGATAGTCATAGAACTTGGCAATTTTGACAAGTTCATTCCATGTAGCCCCTCTGGTTACTGCACTGTAAAGCTCCCCGGCTTCACAGGCCGAACCTATGATAAGATCCTCTCTCATCTGCTGAATCATCGACATCGGCATGATAGGATGACGCTTGAAATACTTCAGATGAGAATGTGAGATCATCTCATAGAGAGCGCGCAAACCTCTCTTGTTTTTCACAAGAATTACCATATGGTATGAATTGCGTGAAATACCTCCGTTGCTCTTTGTCGCCTCAGCAACAGCAGTATTTATTTCATCTATTATTTCTACTTTATAATCATTTTTGAGCATTTCCCACAGCTTGAGAGTAATTTGTGCAAGTACTTTTGTATCCTCAAGCGCTCTGTGATGATTAAAAGACAGTCCGAAATGCTCAGCAAGATTATTAAGTCTATGCTTTTTAAGCTGTGGAAGGAGACATTTTGCAAGTGTAACCGTATCTATCGAAACAAAATCTCTCTCGATTCCCAAGCGTTCACACGCAACACGCATAAAACCTGTATCAAAATCAGCATTGTGTGCAACAAGCGGTCTGTTACCTATGTATTCGAGGAATTCGGGTATGACCTCTTCCATTGGACGGGCGTCTGCCACCATTTCATTGGTGATACCTGTGAGATTGGTAATCTCCATAGGGATGCTTACATTAGGCTTGATATATGTATGATATTCTGAAACCTCTTCGCCGTTTTTCATTATGACGGCAGCAATTTCGATTATCTCGCATTTCTGGGCATTAAGACCTGTTGTTTCAAGGTCAAACACCACTATTTCATCGTCAATTTTCTGACGGCTGTTTCCCTTTACAGCGCCTTTGTTATCGATATCATTGACGGCATAAGCCTCAATACCATAGATAACCTTGAAGTCTTCTATACCACTTGCAGCATTCATCGCGTCAGGGTATGCCTGAGCTACGCCATGGTCTGTAATAGCAAGTGCCTTATGACCAAAGCTTGATGCAAGTTTGATGGCAGCCTTGGTATCACAGAAACCGTCCATAGAGGACATGGTAGTGTGCAGATGAAGTTCAACTCGCTTCTGCTCTGCCTTATCCTTACGCTTTTCAACTTTTTCTTTTGTTATAGCAGTAGGAGTGAGAATCGTATCGTTTTCAAATTTAGACCAACTTACCGTACCCTGCACAGCCACTGCATCGGTTTTAAGTGCCTTTGCTATATCATCAACAATCTCGTCTTCAAAAAGTTTGACGACTCTGATAGAGCCTGTGCCGTCGTACATATCAAATGTAACAACGGTTTTGCCCTTGCCGTTAAGCTTTCTTGTTTCACGATAGAAAATTCTGCCCTTAACGGTTACTTTGCTACCGTCAGGAATAATATCGGCGATATTGGTAAACTCACGTGTGACAGGCTTGCCATAGATGACATTCTCACCTTCCTTATCAGGCTTAAACATCTCAGCATTAGGGTCGCGTTTCTTTTTCCACGGTGGGTCACCCGCAGGCTTATTTTCAGGCTTGGACTTTGTCTTAGCCGGCTCATTTGCCATAGCAATTCGAGCCTCATCTTCAAGTTTTCTGATTTCCTCAGCTCTGATTTTATCAAAGCTCTTGCCTGTATTTTCACATTCAACAATGGAGACAAAAATACTTTCACCAAACCATTCAGCAAGGATTTTCTCCATATCGGCACGGATACTTTCAACTCTGAAAGCCATTTCCTTTATGATATGAAGTATAAGCTTATTCTTTTCAAAAGAGATTTTTTCATCGTTGAGAGCAGCTTTGAGCGATGGATATTTATCGCACAAAAATACCATCATTGTTTCAATATCTCTGCGTGACAGCTCCTCAATATCATAAATCATACTAGTTTTTACGCTGTCAAGCTCATATGCTTCTCTGATAGCTTCTTCCGTGTCTCTCACCGACCACGGCAAAATAAGTTCATTAGGTTCAAGAGTAAGCTTGAGTGAATTATTTTTCACATCAGGTGTAAACTCTTTGACTTCTGAACTCCATATAGGGCTATTAACTTTACATCTTTCGCAAATATCGTAGAGATGTACTATACTCATATTTTTTCACCGGTCAAATCTTCAATATATTTAATAAGTTCAGGAACTATCTGGTCTTCAGGGACTTTCTTGATAATTTCACCCTTTGCAAAAATAAGTCCCTCGCCTTTGCCGCATGCAACGCCCACATCTGCTTCGCGAGCTTCGCCAGGACCATTTACGACACAGCCCATAACCGCTACGTTGAGCTTCGCCTTTACATTGGAAAGCTTCTGTTCAACTTCCTTTGCAAGGTCGATAAGACCAACCCTTGTTCTTCCGCAGGTTGGGCAGGATACGATATTGACACCACTGTCAGTCATGCCGATGGATTTAAGAATAGCCTTTGCAGCATAAATCTCCTTTACAGGGTCATCTGTAAGCGAAACTCTGATAGTATCACCGATGCCATCGCACAAGAGTGAGCCGAGTGCGACAGCAGATTTTATAGTGCCCATATATTCTGTACCAGCTTCAGTTACGCCAAGATGTAAAGGATACTCGCACTTTTCAGCCATCATTCTGTATGCATCGATATTATTCTTAACATTTGATGTTTTGATAGAAATACAGATATCTGTAAAGTTGCACTTTTCCAGAATATCAACATGGCGCATTGCACTTTCCACAAGGCCAACAGGTGTGACACCATATTTTTCAAGGATAGGCTTTTCAAGAGAGCCACCATTTACACCAATTCTGATTGGAAGTCCTCTTTCCTTACACGCCGCAACAACCTCGCGGACCTTATTTATGTCGCCAATATTGCCCGGATTGATACGAATCTTATCTGCGCCGCCTTCAGCCGCCATAATTGCAAGACGATAGTCAAAATGAATATCTGCAACGATAGGAAGCTTGGAAGCCTTTCTGATTTTTGCAAAATTGATTGCGCCTTCTTCATCAGGCACAGCAAGACGAGTGATCTGACATCCTGCATCATACAGTCTGTCGATCTGCTTTATTGTATTTTCCACATCATAAGATGGGATGTTGCACATTGATTGAATGGCAACGGGGTGTCCTCCGCCGATGAGGACACCCCCAATATTTAATTCTTTCGATTGTCTTCTCATTTTTAACCTCTTATAAGTCTTAAAACGTCATTAAAAGTTACAAATACGAACAAACCTAAAAGTAATACCATGCCGATCAGGTTAAGATAAGCCTCATATTTTGGCTTGATCGGCTTTTTTGTTATCATTTCCCACAGAATAAGAACACACTTACCGCCATCGAGAGCGAAAAACGGAAGCATATTTACAACTGCAAGATTTATCGAAAGGAAGGCAACAAAATACCACATATCAGCCATCGAGCTTTTTGCCCTGTCGCTGATTTCATTTGTAATACCTACCGCACCCATCATGTCGGAAGTCTGCACATTGCCTGTCACCATATACTTGAGACTTACATAAACAGACTGTACAAAGCTTGCCGAATTATTGAATGTTTCCTTGATTTTATCTGTAAAGCTTAATTCCTTTACTCCAAAACTAAATCCGTATCTTGGAGTAGTTTCATCACCGAAAATTTTCTTTTCGAGAGCAAGATCGTCATACTTGATTTTTTCGCCATCTCTGATGATAGTGAAATCATAAGTACCGTCTTTGTTCAGGCCAAGACCGGAAGAAAGGTCGTTGTAAGTAAACACATGGAAGTCGTCAACTTTTTTGATTACGTCACCGACCTGGAAATATTCCCCATATTCAAAGTCAGGTTCAAGGAATGTGATTTCCGGAGCTATAGTTGTTTCAGCAGGAAGCATAATGAAAAAGATAATTACAATCCCCAGAAGGAAATTCATAAATGCGCCTGCAATACAGACCAGAAGTCTGATTATAGGCTTTGCAGAAAGGAAGCTGCCTTCCAGCTCTTCTTCTGTTGGCTCAGTATCATCTTCTGAAATCTCACCCTTCATCTCAACTGCACCGCCAAAAGGAATAATTCTTATAGCGTATAGTGTCTCACCTATCTGCTTTTTTATAAGTGCAGGACCGAAGCCTATCGAAAATGAATTAACTACAATTCCGGATGCCTTTGCCACCGCAAAATGGCCCAATTCATGTATAAAAATAAGCAGTCCGAAAACTAAAATTGCTAAAAGTATGCTCAATTTATTACCTCATAATATATTTGTTTACACAGGCTCTCGCCTGCTTATCACTTTCAAAAATATCATTGATATCAGGATTTTCGATATATTCAACATTGTCGTAAGCGTATTTTACGCAGTTGTAGATATCGAGGAATCCGATTTTATCATTTAAGAATAATTTTACAGCTTCTTCATTTGCACCGTTTATAACAGCTCCGCTGTTGCCGCCTCTTGAAACAGAGTCCATACAAAGCTGGAGACATCCGAATGTTTCAAGGTCAGGTTCATAGAAGCTCATCTTGCCTATTTCGGCAAGCTTAAGCTTTCTGTATGGAATCTCAACTCTGTCCGGATAGGAAATCGCATAAGAAATAGGCAGACGCATATCCGGATTGGAAAGTTGAGCTATCACATTGCCGTCTTTGAACTCGACCGCAGAATGAATAATGCTTTCGCGGTGAACAACAACCTCAATCTGCTCAGGCTTAAGATCAAAAAGCCATATTGCTTCGATGAACTCAAATCCCTTATTCATAAGGGTTGCACTGTCGATAGTAATCTTATTGCCCATATTCCAGGAAGGATGCTTGAGGGCATCAGCCGCTTTCATACCTGTAAGCTCCTCTGCCTTCTTGCCAAAGAACGGACCACCGGATGCTGTAAGGATGACCGATTCAATTTCACCGTGCTTACCCGACTGCATCGACTGGAACATTGCAGAATGTTCAGAATCGACAGGAGTAATTTCACATCCGTACTGCTTTGCCATAGGCATAACAATACTGCCAGCACATACAAGACTCTCCTTATTTGCAAGAGCAAGTCTTTTCGCATGTTTTACAGCAGCAATAGTGCCTTTGAGACCTGCAATACCAACGATAGAATTGAGTACGATATCATTCTTATCAAGAGAAGCAACAGTTTCAACGCCTTCTTCTCCCCAAAGCACCTTAATATCGGGATATTTCTCCTGCAATAATTTTGCGTCTGTTTCTGATGAAATTACGACATATTCCGGATTGAACTTTTCAATCTGCTGCATAAGCAAATCAAGATTTCTGCCGGCTGTCAGCGCAACAATATTGTAATTACAGCTCTTTGCTACCGACAAAGCCTGCGTGCCGATAGAGCCTGTCGAACCTAAAATTGTAATATTCTTCATAATTCCTCTGTTACATTATACCCAAAGATCTGAGAACCAATTCAACAAATGGCGCTGCAAGCATAACACTGTCGAATCTGTCAAGTACACCGCCATGGCCTGGGAAAAGATTACTGAAGTCCTTTACACCATTCAATCTCTTAAGAAGAGACATGGAAAGGTCACCAATCTGTGCGATAACAGAGCCGAATGCACCCATAAGCACAAGAGTCATTGTTGGAATACTGATTTCCTTGAAAAGCAAGGAAACAAGAAATACACCAAGAACACCGCCGAGGATGCCACCGACAGAACCTTCCACTGTCTTTTTAGGGCTGATTTTTGGGCAGAGCTTATGCTTGCCAAAATGAATACCAAACTGCTGGGCCATAATGTCTGTACACCATGCCATAGCAAATGGAAGAAGCACAACCACCATACCTTCTTGAGCAAGAATGAGAATCTTCATAACCGAAGAAAGAAGTGTTGTAACCCCAAATACACCTATGTAGCTTTCCAAAACTCTGCCAAGATTGAACTTGATTTTCTTTGTAAAAGCAAATATCACCATGACTGCTGTATAAACTGCCGCCATAATAAGCATTGTTTCAAATCCGAGATGAACAACTGTCACCGGAATCATTGCGCCCATTAACGCAGAAATTGCGAGATAAAGCTTATTTTTGCCCATCTCGCTGTTAATATGGATTGCTTCATAAGAAGCTATACCGCAGAGAAGCGAAAATACGCCAATAATACCTTCAACAGGCAGACAGTAGACAACTATAAAGAAAATAATAATGCCCACAACGCCTGTAATCACTCTCTGTTTCATTTTTACCTATATTCCTCCGAATCTTCTTTTTCTTTTCTGGAAGCTGATAATAGCTTTATTCATCTCTTCTTCATCCATATCAGGCCACAGAGTTTCTGTAAAATAAAACTCACTGTAAGCACACTGCCACAACAGGAAGTTGGATATTCTCTGCTCCTTACCAGGTCTGATTATAAGGTCTGGGTCTGGAGTATCCTTGGAATAAAGATAGGATGAAATGAGCTTTTCCGTAATTTCCTCAGGCTTTACACCATCTTTTACAATTGCCTGTACAGCTCTTGTTATCTCATCTCTGCCGCCATAATTAAGGCACACATTTACAGTAAGACCTGTACAACCCTTGGAGATTTCATCTGTCTTTTTTATAAGGTCCTTAAGCTCATCGGAAAGCGGAGTCTGATCTCCAAAGAAGCAAAGACGAATATTCTTTTCAGCCATATCGGAAATTGCTTCGAGAAGGTATTCCTTAAGAAGCTTCATAATTGCAGAAACTTCTTCTTTTGGTCTCTTCCAGTTTTCGGTTGAAAAAGCATAAACAGTAAAATACTTTACACCGATCTCATTAAGATATTCAGATATTTTTCTGAAGGCTTCACTGCCCGCTTTATGTCCTACTGTTCTCGGCAGACCTTTGGAACTTGCCCATCTGCCGTTGCCGTCCATAATTGCAGCAATATGAACAGGAAGATTTTCCATATCAGGCTTTTCAATTCCTTTTCTAATAATCATAACATATTCCTTTTAAAACTATATTAGGCGGACAAAGTCCGCCTAACACAACTTAGATTTCAGAAAGTTCCTTTTCCTTCTTAGCTACTTCACCGTCAATTTCCTTGCAGATCTTGTCTACCATATTCTGAACTTCCTTTTCAGCATCCTTAAGGTCATCTTCTGTGATTTCGCTCTTCTTCTTCATATCCTTGAACTTATCCATTGCATCTCTGCGGATATTTCTTGCAGCAACCTTAGCTTCTTCACCATATTTGTGAACCATCTTGATAAGTTCCTTTCTTCTTTCCTCTGTGAGAGGTGGGAAGTTAAGGCGGATAACCTTACCGTCGTTCTGTGGTGTGATGCCGATATCGGAAGCAAGAATAGCCTTTTCGATAAGCTTAACAGCGCTTGCATCCCATGGCTGAATCATAAGTGTTCTTGGTTCAGGAACAGAGATGGAGCCGATCTGATTGATAGGCATTGTGGAGCCGAAATATTCAATTGTGATCTTATCTAAAACACCTGGATTTGCACGGCCTGCTCTGATAGTTGTGAACTCATGCTTGAGCGCAGCAACTGTCTTATCCATTTTTTCACCATAAACTTTGTAATCGTCCTTATTCATACGAAGAACCTCCTGTTATTATATTATTTTATTACGGTGTGGTTTAAAATATTAACTATTTTGCTTTTACAACTGTACCAATCTTTTCGCCCATAAGAACACGCTTTACATTGCTTGTGTCCTTAAGCGCAAATACGATAATTGGAATCTTGTTGTCCATAGAGAGCGAAGTTGCTGTAGAGTCCATAACCGCAAGACCTCTGTAGAGAACTTCGTTATATGTAATTTCATCGATCTTTTCAGCTGTTGGATCCTTATTAGGGTCTGCTGTATAAACGCCGTCGATGTTCTTTGCAAGAAGGATTGCTTCTGCACCGATTTCAGCTGCGCGGAGAGCTGCTGCTGTATCTGTAGAGAAGAATGGGTTACCTGTACCGCAAGCAAAGATAACAACACGCTTCTTTTCGAGATGTCTGATAGCCTTGCCTCTGATATATGGCTCTGCTACCTTGACCATATCAATACCTGTCTGAACTCTTACAGGAACATCCATATTTTCAAGAACATCCGCAAGAGCAAGAGCATTGATAGTTGTAGCAAGCATACCCATATGGTCTGCTCTTGTACGCTCAATACGTCCGCCGCCGTCCTTGACACCTCTCCAGAAATTGCCGCCGCCAACGACAACGCCGATTTCTGCACCGATTTCAACACAATCCTTGATAGCCTGTGCCACCTTGCCTACGACGTCAAAGTCAAGACCAAAACCGCGTTCACCGCCAAGAACTTCACCGCTGATCTTTAAAAGTACTCTCTTGTATTTTGGTGTATCCATAATATTTCCTCTCTATTTATCGGGTAGCTTAGGCTTCCCCACAATTTATCCTTATAAATTATACCATAAACATTAAAAGATTTCCATAGTTTACAGACATTATTTCATAATTTTTTTCAAATATTTGCCTGTATATGATTTATCACACTGAGCAACCTCTTCAGGTGTGCCCTGAGCAACGATCATACCACCCTTATCGCCGCCTTCAGGACCGAGATCTATGATATGATCTGCTGTTTTGATAACATCAAGATTGTGCTCAATGACAACAACTGTATTACCTGAATCAGTAAGGCGCTGCAACACATCAATAAGCCTGTGCACGTCATAAGCATGAAGGCCTGTTGTCGGCTCGTCGAGGATGTAGATAGTTCTGCCTGTAGCCTTTCTTGAAAGCTCTGTTGCAAGTTTTACACGTTGAGCTTCACCGCCTGAAAGCGTTGTGGATGACTGTCCCAACTTGATATATCCCAGACCCACTTCGTAAAGAGTCTTCAGCTTTCTGTGGATTTTTGGAATTGGCTCAAAGAACTCCATAGCTTCAACCACTGTCATATCGAGAACTTCATAAATATTCTTGCCCTTATACTTCACTTCAAGAGTTTCTCTGTTGTATCTCTTGCCCTTACACACTTCACAAGGAACATAAATATCCGGCAGGAAGTGCATTTCGATTTTAAGCAAACCATCACCTGAGCAAGCTTCACAGCGGCCACCTCTTACATTGAAGGAGAATCTGCCTGAACCATATCCTCTCGCCTTTGCATCCTGTGTCTGCGCAAAAAGATCTCTGATATCACCGAACACGCCTGTATATGTGGCAGGATTTGAACGAGGTGTTCTGCCGATTGGCGACTGGTCTATATTAATAACCTTATCGAGATGCTCAAGCCCTTTGATATCCTCATGCTTGCCCGCTCTTGTGCGTGCGCCGTTAAGATCTGCCGCAAGGCGTTTATAAAGGATTTCATTTATAAGTGAACTCTTGCCCGAGCCGGAAACACCTGTGATTGCTGTAAACTTACCCAACGGTATTTTGACATCTATTTTACGGAGATTATTCTGTTCAGCTCCGATTATTTCCAGGAAATTGCCGCTGCCTTCTCTTCTCTCCTTCGGCACTTCAATCTTCTTTCTGCCGCTGAGATAATTACCAGTATGAGATTTTTCACACTTCATTATCTCTTCCACCGTTCCCTGCGCCACGACTTCACCGCCGTGAACACCTGCGCCCGGGCCGATGTCGATAATATGGTCGGCCGCAAGCATCGTATCCTCGTCATGCTCGACAACAAGAAGTGTATTACCAAGATCACGCAGTCTTTTAAGTGTTGCAATAAGCTTTTCGTTATCTCTCTGGTGAAGACCGATAGACGGCTCGTCAAGAATATAAAGAACACCCATAAGTGATGAACCGATCTGAGTTGCAAGTCTGATTCTCTGGCTTTCACCGCCCGAAAGTGAGCCTGCATTTCTCGAAAGTGTAAGATATTCAAGGCCGACACTCTTGAGGAATCCGAGACGCTCCTTGATTTCCTTGAGGATAACTTCAGCAATCTGCGCCTTCTGACCTGTAAGTTCAAGATTTTCCATAAACTCAAGTGCCTTAGTAACACTCAGGTCACAGTATTCTGCAATGTTCATTCCGCCCACTGTGACAGCAAGAACTTCCGGCTTGAGACGCTTTCCTTTACATACAGGACAAGGGATAGCACTCATGCTTTCCTCGATTTCAGCCTTCATCGATTCGCTGCTTGTCTCTTTATACCGTCTTTCCAGATTTTTGACAATACCTTCAAATGCATGGACATAAGTGCCGCCGTTTTCTCCACCCATCCAGCTCCAGTTAAGTGTGAGTTTTTCACCACCATTGCCATACATGATGATATCGATAATCTCCTGCGGAAGTTCCTTAACAGGAACATCGAGTGAGAAGTTATATCTTTCCGCCAAAGCCTTCATATATGCCATGGCAATGCCATCTTTATCCATTGTTGCATAGCCTGATGCCTTAATTGCGCCGCCTCTGATAGAAAGATTCTTATTCGGAATTATTCGTTCAGGATCGATTTCATAGCGCACGCCGATACCCGTACACTCAGGGCAGGCACCGTATGGATTATTGAAAGAGAACATACGCGGTGTAAGTTCTTCAATGGAAATACCGCAGTCATCGCAGGCATAATTCTG
>JAFSBG010000142.1 GCA_017441945.1 Clostridia bacterium | reverse complement strand
GGTCCCCCTTCCCCTCAAGGGGAAGGCTGAAAAAAAGTGCAAAAGATGAGAGTTTTTTATTTCTTTGAAAAATCGATGAAAATGGGGAAATTCTGCGGATAAAATGTGAGTATCCACAGGGTTATCATCATTATCGCTATACTGAAAAGGGCGGTTATGCCGGTTGCCTTTGTATATTCATACACCGAATATCTGACCAGAAACCAGTACCCGACAGCCGTTGTCACATAGTAATTCAGTATATCGATAAGAAGGATATTGCCCAGCCCCAGTGCGCCCGTATAAAAATAATTTATTCCGAACATGGTAAAGCAGGCGTGGGTCAGGGCGAAGACGATGGGGGCAGCCATATTCATAATTCCCCTTTCACGCGCCATAAAAAGCCCTGCGGTCAGCAGAGGGAAAAAGGCTAATTTGTAATGCTCCCACACGCTTTCATTTATCGGGGCGAAAAGAGCTATAAGCCAGCTTCGCCCCGATATTTCATAGGTAAAATGCAGTAATGTTCCCGAAATCCATATCAGAAACAGCGGTATGTATTTTCTCATATTGCGCTCCTTTATCCTTTTGATGCTCGATAAAGGATATGCGATAATTTACAGAAAATTACAGAAGATGATAGCCGTCCAGCAGTTCTTTTTCCATTTCAGCTCTATGGAATGGTGTGTAAATCGCAGGCGAGCCGCCTGTGTGGACGAGGATGATTTTTTCGCCCTTTGCGATTTTACCCTCGGCAATCATATCTATAATACCTGCGAAAACCTTACCTGTGTAGCAAGGGTCTAAAATTATGGCTTCCTTGCTTGCCATAAGATAAATCGCCTTGCGGACTTGTTCATTAGGCTTGTTATAGCCTTCGCGGACATAGCCTGTTTCGATGTGGAAGTCCTTTCTTTCGGCCTCGATTTCGAGATTATACTCAGCCTTGACCTCATTAAAATACTCCATAACACGCTTGTCCTTGGCTTCTGTCACAGGAGAAATGGACACGCCGACACATTCGCAAGGAGCATTCTGCAGCTTCATGCCGAGCCACAGACCGAGATATGTACCCAGCGAGCCTGCGCCGCAGAAAACCTTGACATTTTCGATATTCTGTTCCTTCATCTGGCCATAAAGCTCGTGTGCACAGTCGATATAACCCAAAATACCAAGCACATTTGAGCCGCCAACAGGGATTTCATAGACCTTTTCGCCCTTATTTTCCCATTCGGCCTTGACCTTTGCGCCGAGATTTTTAGCCTGATTTTCGCTGCCGTCAGGCTTTGCAATATAGACCTCACAGCCCATAAGTCTGTCGAGCAGGAGATTTGCATTCATATTTTCAGGGTGCTCATCGACAGCTACGATGGCGCATTTCATTCCGCGCTTTGCGGCAGCCGCCGCAGTAAGTCTGCCGTGGTTTGTCTGGGCGCCGCCATAAGTGAGAAGCATTGTTGCACCCTGCTTTTCGGCTTCGGCAACGAGATATTCAAGCTTTCTCAGCTTGTTGCCGCCCATGCCGATATCAGACGCCATATCATCACGCTTGATATATAATTCTATGCCCAGCTCTTCGGAAATATTTTCCAGTTTCTGCAAAGGAGTAGGAGCTGAAAACAGCTTGATTTTATCTTTACCGAACATATTATCTGCCCTTTCTCAATACCTTGCCCGCCTTTGCGCCTGTGTGGACGCCGTCCTTTGCTGTCAGCACGCCGTTGACATAAACGCGCTTGATGCCTTCGCAAGGCTGTTTCGGGTTTGTATAGGATGGAGTGTCGATTATAGTATCAAAATCAAAGAGGACGAGGTCTGCCCACATACCTTCCTTGATGACGCCGCGGTCATTGAGACCGATTCGTGCCGAAGGCATACCTGTCATTTTATGTATCGCCTTTTCAAGGGAGAAAAGCTTGCGCTCACGGCAGTAATGACCGATTACGCGAGGGAATGTGCCAAAGTTTCTTGGATGAGGCACGCCGACAGCATCGAGCATCATGCCTGAGCCGTCCGAGCCTGTCATAACGAAGTCTTCCTTCATTATCATTTCAACGTCCTCTTCGCACATACCGAAGGTGACCTGATTTACGTCGCCCTTTTCTTCAAGGATAAGCCAGATAGCCGCGTCAAATGGGTCCATACCCAGCTTTTCAGCCATTTGCTCCACAGTGAGCCCCATTGTCCATGCGTTCTTTTCGGAAAATACGCTGGCAATCATAATATCGCTCCAGCGGGCGAGAGATTTTGCGCGTGTGGCTGTGACTTCTTCCTTGATTTTAGCTATCGTTTCCTTATCGCGGAGTCTTTCCAGCATTACATCCATGCCGCCCTCCATCGCCCATTTCGGCAGGAAGGATGTGAGAGTTGTGGCAGATGCGATGTATGGATACTGGTCCATTGTGATATCAAAGCCTTCTTCGCGTGCCTTTCTCACCATAGCAAGAGTTGCGTGGCCTTTGATTTTCCAGTTCTTTCTGCCTGTGATCTTATGGTGGACAATCTGGACAGGAATGCCCGCGCGCTTGCCCACTTCCATCGTTTCAAGGACAGAATCTATGATATTGTCGCTTTCATTTCTCATGTGGCTTTCATAGAAGCCGCCGAATTCGGCTAATGGCTTGGCAACTTCGGATATTTCGTCCACAAAGGAGAAGCATCCAGGAGGATAGATAAGGCCTGTGGACATACCGTAGGCGCCGTCCTCCATAGCTTCTCTTACGAGCTGCTTCATATAAGCCAATTCTTCCTCTGTAGGCTCACGGTTTTCAAAGCCCATAGCGGCAATGCGGATTGTGCCCTGACCTATCATCTGGGCATAGTTCGTGCTTGTGCCGTTTTGCTCGATGAGATCGAGGTATTCGCTCATTCTTGTCCAGTTATAAGGCAGTCCCATATCAAGGAAGCCGACATAGCGCTTGAGCAGGTCCACTCTTTCGGGATTTACAGGAGCAGGAGAAAGGCCGCAGTCGCCGCCCAGCTCGGTTGTTACGCCCTGCAGAATACGGCTTTCCGAAAGAGGGATGTTGTAAATTGTAAAGTCGCTGTGAGAATGAATGTCGATGAAGCCGGGAGAAAGCACAAGACCTTCGCAGTCGATGACTTCCTTTGCTTCATCATTGATTTTGCCGATCTTTGCAATTTTGCCGTCCTTTACGGCAAGATCGGCCCTGTACCAAGGGGAATTTGTTCCGTCGACAATTTTAGCATTTTTAAATAAAATATCGTACATAGTCATTCTCCTTTGCTTTGTATTTTGATTGATAATATGTGTATGCGGGAAAAATAAGTGCGGAATGAACGGTCTCATCAAACAGGGTACAACCCCTCCGCTTCACATTTGTTCAGCACCTCCCCTTACACAGGGGAGGCAAGGGGCTTGCCCATACTGTCATTCTGAGCGCAGTGAAGAATCTTTCCGCCCCAATTTTAACGGTTGAAAGTTGACAGTGGACAGTTTCGGTGTCTGCGACGGATTGAATAGGATACTCTCCCTCCGTCACACTTCGTGTGCCACCTCCCTCCTCAGAGGGAGGCAAGGGGGTATTAAAGATGTTGCTTCGCGACGCATTTATCAGGGCGGGAGGGCGCGGAGCGCCTTACATTTTGGTTTCTGCCCTATTAGAATGCCATCAGCAAGAACAGAAGCAGCATGTGTAATGGATAGAAAGCATAGAAGCCATACTGGACAGCCTTGCTTTCGTAGCCCTTTTCCCCATTGTACATGGCAATAGGAATCATTGCGAATATCGCCATAAGCTGAACAGGGAATGTCTGCTCAAAGCCGAAAATCGTATAGACATACTCCATGCCGCCCATGAAATTATTGATGAGAGCAAGGGCGATGAGCTGGAGATATGTCTTGCCTCTCAGCAGATAGAACATTAAAATTGTGAGAACGCCCCAGTAATTATAGTCTGTCATGCCTATGAGACCTGCCATACAGCCGCCTGCGATAGCCACAAAGCCGATTATGACAAGGCGCACCATTTTCTGACTGCGCTCGATCTGATTTTTCGCGTGAACAAGCTCATTGAATGGCTTATCTATCGCCCAGATTACCAGAAGGCCGATGAGAAGTGTCCAGTAGACATTCTGCTGGAATGGATTTATAACCGAAAAGCTCATCATAAGATTGAACGGGATTTCCGAAATAAGGGCGAAAATCAGCAGTCTGAGAGCGTATTTCTTCACATTCTTTGTGTGGAAATAGCCTTCAACGATGAGGAATGCAAAGATAGGGAATGCGATTCTGCCCACCCATGTCATCCATACATTGCCTTCGATTACCGTATAGCACATATGATCGAGTAGCATGGCTATAACGGCGATAAATTTAAGGGTTATTGAGTCGATTTTCTTGAATTTTTCCATATTTTATCTTGTGATGCCCTGCTCATAAGCGCACTTCTTTACAGCTTCAGCAACGACAGCCGAAACGCGCTTGTCAAATACAGGTGGGATGATGTAATCGTCATTAAGCTCTTCATCTGTAACAAGAGATGCGATAGCTGCAGAAGCCGCCATCTTCATTTCCTCTGTGATGCCCTTTGCCCCTGCGTCGAGTGCGCCGCGGAAGATGCCTGGGAATACGAGAACGTTGTTGATCTGATTTGGGAAGTCGGAACGGCCAGTGCCGACGATTCTTGCGCCAGCCTTCTTCGCGATGTCAGGCATGATTTCAGGAGATGGATTTGCCATAGCGAAAAGGATAGCGTCCTTGTTCATCGAGCGTACCATTTCTTCTGTTACAAGATTTGGAGCGGAAACGCCGACGAAAAGGTCTGCGCCCACCATAGCTTCAGCCATATTCTTGTATTCAATGCCCTTTGTATTGACAAATTCAAGAAGCTCTGCCTTGAATGGGTCATACTTATCTCTGTCCTGTGGCTTTACACAGCCGTTGATATCGAATGCGTAGATTTCGCCGATGCCGTAAGCGTGGAGAATACGGATAATCGAGCTGCCCGCTGCGCCTGCGCCAGAGATAACAGCCTTCATTTCCTCCTTCTTCTTGCCTGTCAGCTTGATGGCGTTCATAACGCCTGCAAGAACAACGATAGCTGTGCCGTGCTGGTCATCGTGGAAAACAGGGATGTTCATTTCCTGCTTGAGTGTTCTTTCGATTTCGATACATCTTGGGAAGGAGATATCTTCAAGGTTGATACCGCCGAGAGATGGCTCGAGCATCTTGCAGATATTGATGATTTCCTTAGGGTCCTGTGTGTTAAGGCAAATCGGGAAGGCGTCAACGCCTGCAAATTCCTTGAAGAGAATGCTCTTGCCTTCCATAACAGGGAGAGCAGCTTCAGGGCCGATGTTGCCGAGGCCTAAAACTGCAGAGCCGTCTGTGATGACAGCGACAGTATTGCCTCTGTTTGTGTATACGAAGGACTGGGACTTATCCTTTGCGATTTCACGGCATGGCTGTGCTACGCCAGGTGTGTATGCGAGGGAAAGCTCGTCTTTATTTGTAACAGGAACCTTGCTTCTGATCTCCATCTTACCGCGGTTTTCCTTGTGAAGCTGGAGAGACTGTTCATATACGTCTGCCATAATTTATATCCTCTCTATTCATTAAATTTTTTGATTGTGTGTATGCGGTGCGTCGTAGGCGCCGCACCCTACAATTATATATACATACTTATAATCATACACTTTTATTATATATTTAATGTAAGTCAATGTCAAGCAAAAAGCTCCCCCTGTATGAGGGGAGCTTTTGACTGTTGAATTATCAGATAGGGGTTAAAACAGCTTATCATTTATCATATATATAGGCTCTGCCATCGTGCCTGTGGTATCTAAATTATATTTAGATTCAAAATATTTAATCACTTCCTCTTCGGACGGAAATTTTATCCATTGATATGGCTCCTGGAAGGCTAATTTTTCCAAAAGATATACCGAGCCATTTTTTTCGTACAGCACGCCTGCATGGTCCATAAACAGAAATGTATCAGCTTCATCTACAGTATTGTGCATAACCAGACCGACAAACTTCAATTCGGAATTTTTAAATTCAATTCCACGCTCCTTGAGTGCCTGCTCAATAACCTTTTTCTGCACCTCTTTATCGGTTGATGCGCTTGTAGGTATCGGCGCATAAAAGTTTTCAAATGCCGCTAAGTTTTCATCTGTCATATATTTATCGGGCATCATTTCAAAGGAATTATTGTCAAATGCCAACGGCCACATAGATGGTTTTGGAAAATCAGCGTTATTTACCGAAATATCGTCTCTCAACAATGTAAATGCCGCCATTCTGCAGCAAACGCCGACAAAATCGGGATATTTTTCCACCCACACTTCGTTTATTTCATAAGGGTCGTAATTCACCTTATCCAGAGTGTTCCAGCCATCGAGCACCGATTGAGGCGCAGTTTCATTGTAGAGATTGACGTAGTCAATAAAATCTTTGATATAAGCTTCCTTTATTCCTGCTTTTTCCAGATCGCTGATAAGCTCTGCTTTATCTTCTTCGGAAACAAGATTACTGAATGTTACAGCTGGATTTACATAGGGGTCTGTAATTCCGAGGGATTTCAGGTCTTTCGCATTTCCGTTCTGGTTTTCATCCGAATCCTCCTCCAGATCATCCGGAGAGCCGGAGGATAATAATTTCACGCTGAATTCTCCCATAAAAGGATCAATTTCTGACAGCGTTCCTGTATAAGTCACAAGCACCCTGTCACCGACAGCTATCTCATCCATTCCTTCCGGCTTTTCTTCAAAAGTAAACGCATAGCTGACATTATCATCATCTGTTACAATAAGCATAAAATCTTTTATTTCTTCTACGTTTCCTGTTACTTCCGATGCATCCTCAAGACTTTCCGATGTTATCGGTTCATTTTGTGTTATACTCACGGAAGTCGCAAAATTCTCCTGTCCGTTTACTTTTGAACATCCGGCAATAAGACTTACGGCTGTAATTAAAACAATTAACAGCATCAATATTTTTTTATTCATTCTTTACCTCTTTCTCTGTTTTCTTATATCCTTTAGACTCGCCAACCCATAAAAAGGTTTCAGCAAATACAAATATTTTTTATAATATGTGTAACGCCGCCTCCAATACGCCCTTCCCTTTTCCCTGCCTTGGTTAATTCCCCTTATTTCATTTTCCGATAAAGTGTTGAAATATATTTTTTTGGTGCTATAATGAAGGTATAAAGACTTCACGGAGGTTTTGCTATGTACCGCAATGACACTATATATTTTCCGCCGACCGAGGCACGCAATGTTCTTGTGCCTGTAACTTCGGGCTGCCCTCACAATATGTGCACATTCTGCACTATGTATAAGGAAACTGCCTATAAGCCTGTGGCTCTCACCGATATTGAATATGAACTGAAGAATGTGGACCCTCAGTCTGACAAGGTATTCCTCGTCGGCGCTGACCCTCTCTGCGTAGGCTATGACCGCATGATTTCCATTCTCAATCTTATCAAAAAATATCTTCCACACTGCGCGCGCATCACAGCATACTGCTCTGTCCGCACTGTGGCTAAATATACTCTGGAACAGCTCAAGGACCTTTGTGACCGCGGCATCACAGCTCTTTACATCGGCTTTGAATCGGGCGATGATGAGGTGCTCAAGAAGGCTCGCAAGGGGCATACAGTTGCCATGGCTATCGAGCAGGCTGAAAAGCTGGCACAAGCAGGTATTCTTTTCTCAACAGTTGTAATGTACGGTCTTGCAGGCAAGGACAAGGGCGTTGAAAACGCCATAAAGACAGCCGAAATGGTAAACAAGTTCAAGACTTACAAGGTCGTCACAATGAATCTCACCGTTTTCGAAGGCAGTGAAATCGCCGATATGATCCGCAGGGGCGAATTTGTCGAGGCTGACGGTGCTGAGAAGCGTCTTGAAATAAGAACATTGCTCGAGCATCTCGATCTGAAGCAGCCGACTATGTTTGACACAAGACACGCCACAAACCCTATCAAAATTGTCGGCACTCTGCCGAGAGATAAGGAAATGCTGCTTGAAAAAATCAAGTAAAGCTCTTTCTCCTGTCATTCTGATATTCTCCCCCTTGTCATCCTGAGCGAAGCGAAGGATCTTTCACAAATGATATAGAAAAAGCACCCGAACGGGTGCTTTTTTAATGTGTTAAGTTTTCTACCCCTCCGTCACGCTACGCGTGCCACCTCCCCGATAATGGGGTCCCCGGCGAGCCTGCTCGTTGGGGTAAAACTAATGGGAGGTAGGTGT
This sequence comes from Clostridia bacterium, assembly GCA_017441945.1. Classification (GTDB taxonomy): domain Bacteria; phylum Bacillota; class Clostridia; order Oscillospirales; family Butyricicoccaceae; genus SIG471. The sequence goes on along the minus strand of JAFSBG010000142.1, from coordinate 3,857 downwards.
GTATGGGATATAGTGCTACATATTATCCTTCTGCCATTGTTTTGCGCAGACAAGGCAGATTGCTGTGCCTGCTATGGCGATGATGCACCATATTCCGATGGTGAAATCCCAGCCGAGATTTTCTGTCAGCACGGCTATGCCGTATGTGGAAATGGCGCTGCCTATGTATGTGCAAGAGTTGATGATGCCCGAAGCTGTCGAAACATTGTCGTATTTAGCGAAAAACGGCGGCAGCATTGACACCAGCATATTGTTTATGCCGTGCATACAGCCTGTCAGCACAGCCGAAAGAATGACGGAAAATGCCGCATTTGCGCCGTTGAGGAAATAGAGCAAAACCGACGAAACCGAGCCGCCAAGGAAGAAAATCCCTGCGCAGGTTATCGGATTTGTTATCCAGCTCACATAGATTTTTGTCACGGCGCGGACGCACAGAATGCTGAAAATCGGCAGGATGACACCTGTGAGAATTGAGATAAGGTTTGAAATGTCATAGACCTCCGAAATATATGACGGCATCCATGTTGTAACGCCGTCGCGAAGCATTCCCTGCAGTATGATTGCCGCCATTATCGCAAGCATAAGGGGTGTAAACAGCCCCGTTGTGTTAATTTTGGCGTGTCTTACATTTGTTGTCTTATGGTCGATGTCCATACAACATTTATTCCATATAAATATCATTCCGAGAGCGCATACAGCCGAGAAGACAAAGACCGCCTTCCAGCCTGCCATTGTGATGACCAGCGGCGAAACGAGATACATGACCATCGTGCCGACAGATGCGCCGTAAGATACCTTTGCGGCGGTTTTCTTGTAATCGTCAGTGGTGAGCAGGGCTGTCATAAGCCTTACAAGGGGCGGCCACATAAAGCTTTGGGCAAAGCCGTTTATACACCAGACGAATGTCATCTGATATGGATTTGTGCACAGCGGAATAATAAGATTCATGGCAACCGTTGCGAAAAGTCCTATTGTAACAAGCCTTTTAGGCGAGAATTTATCGCCCAGAATACCGCTGATGACCTGGCCGAAGCCGTATGTGATAAAGCTGCCTGTCAGCGCCATCGAAAGCATACTTTTGCTCATTCCCGTTGACTTTTCCATTTCGGAAATGATTGCGCCGTAGTTGATTCGGGTGATATAGCTTATCATATAGGTGGCAGCGAAGAGAATGGCGAGGTTTCGCACCGCCTTTTTATCGGTTATTTTTGTCATATAAGGCTTTTGCCCTCCCATTCAAGGGCAGGATAAACGCCCATAATTTTAGTTATCGTCGGAGCGATGTCCATAATTGATGCGTTTTCGATGAGATTTGCCTCGATATTTTCGCCCATAATCATAATCGGGATGAGCATATCCTCGTCCATTTCTGTGCCGTGGGTGCGGTCGTGTCCGCCGTGGTCGGCTGTGATTATGACGGCGTAATCGTCTGGAAGTGACGACACAATACGGTCGATATTTTTCCAGCTTTTGTCAATCGCATCCATATATTCCCCGCTCATCCAGCCATGGTCATGGCCTACATTGTCTGTGTGGCCGAGATAGAGGAATGTGAAGTCATTTTCGTTTTCAGCGATGTATTTTATCGCCTCGTCGGTCAGCTTTTTATTGGATTTTTCGTCTGCGCCATGGATGTAGTAAGATAAATCAAGTGCGCCCGGCTTGCCTAAATCGCGTAATTGCTCCCAGTTATAGAAAAATGCCGACTTTTTGCCAAAGTTTTTCAGCACATCGAAAAGCCCGTCAATAGGGCGCACCTGCGGCATGAATGTATTTGTCGTTGTGTTGTGGCGCACAGGCTCGACCGAATGAAAAAGCGACATGTGGCAAGGCAGAGTCAGGGACGGCATGACCGTCTTTGCAGTGAGCGTATGGGCAGATTTTGCCATGTATTTTTGTGCCAGCGGATGGTCTTTTATTGCGTCAGGACGCATTCCGTCGACGAGAATAAGCAGAACTTTCATAGTAATTTCCCCCTTTTTTATGATTATAGCACCCTTTATGCGGGTTGGCAAGAAACTTATCATATAAAAAAGCTCCCCGAATGGAGAGCTTTTGATTTTTTCATTCTACTCCTCCACCATCGTTCCGATGGTCCCCCTCCCCTGACAATGGGAGGCGTGACTGATGACACTGGAGAGCTTTTGATTTTTTATGCCACAAGGAATTTATACTTTTCAACGCTGTAAAGCGGCACAAACGGCAGCAGGATAGGTACTGTTTTTGAATAATTCTGATATTCAGGGTCCTTGCCGTAGTTCTTGTTCTGGCGAACTTCAAGGCGTCTTGCGCCGCTGAACATTACATAAATAATGCCGATGTAGCCTACAAGAGCCATAATCCATTGACCGATGCCTGCGAGAGCGCCGATACCCGAGATGATAACACCTGTCCAGAAAATCATTTCGCCCAGATAGTTAGGACAGCGGACGATTCTGAAAAGGCCTGTGTCACAGAAGCGCTTCGGGTTGATTTTCTTCGACTTGCTCTTCTGCCAGTCGGCAAGCGATTCGAAAATCAGGCCGAAAGCCATAATGCCTGCGCCTATGTAAGACCAGATGTCTGTGCCTGCGCCGTTGTGGAGGCGGTAGAAAACAGGGATGACCTGTGTCATATAAAGCAGTACACAAGTGATCCATATAGCGCATTTTACGCCGAATGGCATTGTCTTTCCGTCCTTGATTTCTGTCTTCATTTTTGCGTTATAAGCCGAGCTTTTAACCTCTCTGAACAGCAGATATCCACCGAGACGGAAGCCGTAAGCTATGAAAAGAATGCACAGCAGAGTTGTGCCGCAGGAAAGGGAATCTCTGAAAAGATAAAGCATGAGGATGCCAAGCCCAGCGATGGAAAAGCCATAGCCAAGGGAGATAAACCACACATACTTGATAAAACCGATGGAGCTGATTACCATTGCCACAGCAAAAAGCAGCCATATTGTTCCCGGGAAAGTGTTTGCCATAATATGTCCTCCTTATATTTTTTATGATATGATTATAGCACGAATTAAAGAACTGTGCAAGGAGTAAAATATATATTATGTACGAAAAATGGGATAGGTAGGATTAACAGTCCGACAAGCTGGGATTGGTCGCTCAGGTAAACTGAATTTTTATTCATAAATACCACCTACATAAATCAAGGTAGCTATGAAGTTCCAATCGATATTCTGAGGCTCTTCTTTACTCATGTTTTTATAATATCCATCCATATCTTCCACCCAGGATGTCACGGATTCTAAGTATTCTTTGACTGTGACATCAGTAACAGTTGGCAAATAAAGCTCCATAAAATTCAGAAAATCTTTTTTGCTGTTTATCTTGTCCAACTTATTTATATATTCCGTCATAAAACCTCCATCAAATACTAATTTGTTGAAATGATTATATCACATCTGATATGAAATTACAATCGGACACTGGTAATGAGACAGAAAGTGAAACTGTTGCTTCGCAACAGCATTTCATACGATTTACACAGATAATGCAACAGTATAGTGCAGGAGATTGGGGCGGATAAAGAAAAAGGCATCCGAATGGGTGCCGGGACTTTTTCACTATTCACTTTTACTTATTACTTTCCAAAAATCCCCTGCAAGCTTAATAACGCAAGTGAAGAGTGAAAAATGAAGAGGTAATAAGTAAAAATCCCCATACTTTCGTACGGGGATTTTTGGAGGCGCCACCCAGATTTGAACTGGGGCGTAAAAGTTTTGCAGACTTCTGCCTTACCACTTGGCTATGGCGCCTTATTCATCTTAATTGTAAAATTGACAGGAGGTTTTATTCTCCTGTCAACTAAATGGAGCGGATTACGAGGCTCGAACTCGCTACCTCCACCTTGGCAAGGTGGCGCTC
>JAFSBG010000141.1 GCA_017441945.1 Clostridia bacterium | reverse complement strand
GGGCGAATGCCCGACTCGCGGACGAGTGTCCGCGTGCCTATTTAATCATTCGGGGGTCCCCATTGAACCTGTTCAATGGGGTAAATCACAAAAGTTGACGCCGTAGGCATTCCACGCCTTGCGCGTGGCGAGGGGCTTATGGTTTAGATAAAGCTATACCCTATAATACGGCGAGAGTACCCAGGGCACTAGCTTCGCGTCGCAGCCCCCGCCCTACATTATCTGCGGACCGTCGGGGACGCCGGTCCCTACAGGAAGGTCCCTTGCCTCTCCTGTTTCAGGAGAGGTGGCACACGAAGTGTGACGGAGAGGTAAAACCTATCCAATGCATCGCAGACACCTATTACATACATAAATGATGCCATGCGCCATGCGATTACATACGCCTTCGGCGATTACATACGCCTTCGGCGAATTGCGGTGTGACTTCGTCACATTAAATAAGCGGGAGGGCACGGAGACCCTCCCCTACGTATTGACCACGAAAGAAGTGTTGTAGGGGCGGTGCCTCTGTGCCCGCCCACCTATCCAATGCATCGCAGATACCACTATGTTCCGCAGGAACATATCGCGCACAAACGGTGCATATCGCATTTATATATCGCATTTGCCTTGCAAATATATCGCGTCCCGCAGGGACACTTCCTATTCCGCCAGCATCCTCTCCAGCATCACTCGCAGCCACTTCACATCAATTTCATCGATACCTGCAAGGCCATTAAGCCAGTATTCCTTGTTATTTATCACGCCCTTGCTTTCCAGCGCCTCACAAAGCTTCTGAGCCTCTTTCATCGCAACGATGAAATTACCCACCATCACCTTAAAAGCCTCAAAATCTGCCCAAGGCACGGCGTTTTCACCAAGACCCACTTCATTGCGATACATCGTGCCGGGGCAAATCTTCTCGGTCACATCATAATGGCGCACCACATTCTCAAGGGGAATATCATACATAATGCAGGCATAAGCCGCTGCAATGGCGCAGTTTCGCACAGCCTTCTTTATATCCGCTCCCTTATTTATGCAGTAGGAAACGCCGATACTGTTATAATTTGTGATGTCAGATTTCTTGCCGTCCTTGCGGATACCGCTTTTGCCGACACCGGCGTGCCAGGCGGCGTTTGGCGGCGGCACACACTCTAAAATCACATTCTCGTCAGCAATGTAGTTATAGCTCGCCTTTGCCGACTTATCGCAGAAATAACGCCAGTGTGCCATGGCATCGGCAGACTTTGATGAGTTGCCTGTATCGTGGACGACAACATAACGTGGCTTCACATCATTTTTTGCGTGGTTGACAGCGATATGCTTTTTAATTATGTTCCACATAGACAAGCACCCTTTCTTTCGTTTCTTCGTCAAGATTTCTATAGGATGCGAGGATATTTTCAAGGCTTTCGCCCCTCGCCATTCTCATTCTGATGACACGCACCAGCATTGCTTCCATATTACTGAGCATAGATTTCACCTCCGTAGATAATCGTCGCCATCATCTCTTCGAGAGCGGCAACACGGGTGTCGATGTCAGGGGCAATGATGCTCTGCTGCTCGAAAAGCTTTTCGGAAAAATCCGCCTTTGACGAAGCCTCCACAAAGGCAGGCGGACTCATCATACCGCCCTCGTCGAGCAAAATGGCGCGGTCGCCCATAACCTCGCCGTGAACAGTCATAAAATGACTGAGATCGTTTTTGTTGTAAAGATAAAGTTTCATAATTTCTCCTTAGTTAAAGTTATAAGTAATAGTGAAAAGTGAAAAAGTGCAGTGTGGTAAATCACATTAAATAAATTACAACCCCTCCGACTTCGTCACACTCAGCCACCTCCCCGATAATGGGGTCCCCGCAAAGCCTGCTTTGTGGGGTGAATTCACAGGGGAGGCTTTTAGCTTTTCTCGCCTCCCTCAGACGAGGGAGGGGGACCGCTTGCGGTGGTAGGAGAGAAACCTATTCAATGCATCGCAGATACCACAACGTTTGCCGAAGGAAAACATATCGCATCCCGAAGGGATATATCGCTCAGCGAAGCTGAATATCGCAGCATGAAGTGCTATATCGCGTCAGCATCGGTGACACCACAGCTGAACTTGTTCAATTCAGCTCGCGACAGCGAATTTAGCTGCATCCTCCGGATGCTAATACACTCTCACTCTTGCTTCTGTGCCCTTGCCTGTCTGAGTGACATAAAATCCCTGATTTATCGTCACTGTCAGCATACTCAGCCCACTTTCGGTAAGCTCATCGAGGAAAGTGATGTCGCTTCGGCTGTTCACTCGCACAAAAGACGTACCGCTGTCAATAAATGCCCTGTCGAACATTTCAGCCTTCTTGTAGCTCCATCTGATATGGCTGCTTTCGTTGAAAGTCAGCACGCCCGAGCCCTTGGTTTCGCTGATGAAACAGCATTCATAAAATACCGTACTGCCGTAAACACGGGCGATATAGGCTTCGCTTGCCGCACCGAGAGCGCAATGGCTGACGATGACATTTGTGCATCGGTAGATGTCCAGCGAGCTGTCGTAATAGCTTGTGCAGACAAGGCGGAGCTTGCTGAGGACGATTTTCGCCGTACAATCCTTGATGCTTATGCCGCCCTCGATTCGTGTGTAGCTCTCCGCCGAAGTCTGGTTATTTTCATAGCCGACAATTGTGATACTGCCCTTGCCGTAAAAGCCTTCAAGTTTGATGCTGTCTGTCGAAGAGCCTGTGAGATTGATGACATAATTTTTCTCGACACACTTCGGAATCGAGGCAATGACAGCATCGACACTGGCGCTCGAGCAGGAATAGGACACAGTTTCGTCGATATAGCGTATGAGCGCGCCCATTCGCTCGTTGAGAATCTCATAGGTCACGATGCTTTCAGGCACCATGTAGCCGTTGAAAATCTCGTGAGAGATGTCCACATCACGGAAGGTGAAGCGAATTGTGTGGTCCTGAGTGTTGTCGATTTCGATAGGCGAAGTCAGTCTGTAAAGCTTGTAAAGGCGGACGATGCTCTGAGTTGTATAAAGGCCGATTTCACGCAATGTGAAGCTCTCAGAGGCGGACGCCATATTGAGCAGACCGTAATAAATTGTCTCGCCATCGACCACCTCGCTGGAAAGAGTGAGGTACATCTCGTGGCCTGTGATGTACTCATTTGTCAGCGGAGTTTCGCCCGAGCCGGCGGCGATTCGTGTAATCTCCACCTTGGTGCCGTTTGTAACGCTTTCGGCATAAAGCTGCTCACCATAAGTCGTGAGCGTTCCCAAAATTTTCATATTATCCTCCATAGTTAAAGTAATGAAATGAATTGACACAAAGTGTCATGAATTGCCTGACGGCATGAATTGAGCTTGCGCTCATGAATTGTCCCGTTGGGATATTACGGTGTCTCCGACGGATTGAATATTTCGGACGAGCAATGCCCGCCCCTACAAATACTATTTCGCATAATCCCTGTAGGGGACGGTGCTTGTCAACGTCCCGCGGTGCACAATCCCATAGCCTCCCCTGTGCAAGGGGAGGTGGCGGTGTTAGCCGTCGGAGGGGTTGTCACCTATTTAATAGCCCAATATGCCGTAGGCACACCTTGTAAAACGGGGTTTCCAAAGGGGTGAATATTACCCCAAACGACAGGTCGTTCGGGGACCCCGCAAAATTAAATAGGTGCGGCGGCACTCGCCGCCGGTCGCACCCCGGTGCTCCTGTG
>JAFSBG010000140.1 GCA_017441945.1 Clostridia bacterium | reverse complement strand
TGTCGTTTGGGGTAAATTACACCCCTTTGGAAACCCCTTTTTACAAGGTGTGCCTACGGCATATCAGGCTATTAAATAAGTGACAACCCCTCCGACGGCTAACGCCGCCACCTCCCCTTGCACAGGGGAGGCAGTAGAGCTTTCTTGTAGGGACCGGCGCCCTCGACATTCCGTATTATTTAATTGGTTGCGTAGCAACACCGCACTTATTCACTTTTCACTTTTACTTATTACATTATCTGCGGGAGGGCACAGAGACCCTCCCCTACAAATCCTGTTTGTGGGAGATTATGCCATTGGGGAGGCTTTTTTATTCATGTACCCGTTTCCAGGCGGCTTTGTGCTCGTCAGGGATTTGGGCGCTTTCCATTCCGTCGGTTGTGCCGTTTGCCTTGGCTGTTTCATAATACCAGCATTTGTAATCGAGAACGGCGAGAGTGTTTTCCAGCTCTTCGATCTGCTTTTTTATCGCCTCACGCTGGTCAATAAAAAGCTGAAGGCGGGCATCTATGGTATTATCGCCCTGATATGCCATTTCGATGTAATTCTTTATATCTTTGATAGGCAGTCCTGCCTTTTTAAGACAGCCTATCACATTGAGCCACGGAATGTCGCTGTCCTTGAAAACTCTCACTCCCGCATCGTTTCTGTCCACATAAGGCATAAGCCCTTCCTTATCGTAATATCGGAGAGTCGATGTGGTCACGCCCAGTTTTTCGGCGATTTCGCCTATGGAATATGTCATAATTTTACTCCTTTGCAAATTAGGTCTTGACTTAAAGTTAACTTTAAGTGATACAATGAAATCATAACATAAGCAATTTGATTTTGCAAGGTGTTTGTACAATTTTACGGACAACAAAACAGTCAATGATTAAATCAGAGTATGTTTAGCGGTGAGATATTTTTTCGTCAGAATGGCTGAAAGCCGCAGGCAAGGCTTTGTGCCTTAACGAGGATTTTCAGGCATAAATGGCGGAAAAAGAACCACCGATAAATGTGCTGTTGATTTAATTATTGACTGTATATAGAAACAAGGAGGAAATATATGGAATATCGCAAGCTCCCCCACGGAAATGAACTCATAAGCGTTATCGGTCTCGGCTCGGGCGGCATTCACGCTTCTTCTCACGAGGAGATAGTTGACACTGTCAACACAGCCATCGACCACGGCATCAACTTTTTTGATATGACACTTTCGGCAGGCAATCCTATCCCTGCCTATGCTGAGGCTTTCAAGGGCAAGAGAGACAAGATTTACACTCAGATGCATTTCGGCGCTCACTACCCTGACGGAAAGTACGGCTGGACGAGAGATATGACCGAAATCAAGGCGGAATTTGACCGTCAGTTCAAGATTTTCGGCTTTGATTACACAGATTTCGGCTTTGTGCACTGCATTGACGAGCACGATGACTTTGACGATATTATGCGCATCGGGCTCTGGGATTATATGAAGGAGCTGAAAAAGGAGGGTGTTATCCGTCATCTTGGCTTCTCCTCTCACAACCCTGAAATTGCGCGCAGATTCCTTGATACAGGGCTTATCGACCTGTTTATGTTCAGCATAAACCCTGCTTACGACTATTCTCACGGCAAATATGCTCTCGGCAAGGCTGACGAGCGCATGAAGCTTTACACAGACTGTGAAAAGATGGGCGTTGGCATTTCTGTTATGAAGCCGTTTTCGGGCGGTCAGCTTTTAGACGGGGCTACTTCCCCATTCGGCAAGGAGCTGACGAAGTATCAATGCTTCAAGTATTGCCTTGACAAGCCTGCTGTGCTTACTGTGCTGCCCGGTGTACGAAGCAAGGCAGACCTTATGGAGTTTATAAATTACTGCGATGCAAGCGAGGCCGAAAAGGATTATTCTGTAATCGGCAAGTTTACTCCGCCTGACATCAAGGGCAGATGCGTTTACTGCAACCATTGTCAGCCTTGTCCGATGGGACTTGATGTGGGCATGATTAACAAGTATTATGACTTAGCTAAAGCCGGCGATGCTATGGCGGCAAATCATTATGAGAAGCTTTCGCTTCATGCGTCCGACTGTGTAAAGTGCGGACATTGCGAGTCACGCTGTCCGTTTGCTGTGCCGCAGATGGCAAGAATGGACGAAATCGCACAGTATTTTGGAAAATAGATGTGTATATAGAAAAACCGAGGTGATGAGCCTCGTTTTTTTGTTGTGTTATGTCGGTGGGAAAGCTGTTGTTATTTCAGGCGGAGAGCCTTTGTTTATCGCCATTCCGAATAAAATTAAGAATACCGCCGCTAAAAGCACAACAATTATAAGCTGGATACCGCCGCGTATCTTTTTCCCTTTTTTGATATTATCTATTGCACAAAAGAACAATAATCCAAGTACTATTACAACAAACAATATATCGCCCATAATTATTTTCCCTTACTCGAAATAAAGTGTTCCCTTATTTCCACTGCTGCTTGCACACCACAAATCAAAATCATATATTTCTTTATTATGCCAATTTGATGTTACTATTTTAGTTCCATTACCATCATTGTATATTCTAGTAATTGTTACCCAATGATCTTCCAAATCTTCAATCGGTGATCCCCAAGTTAACAAAAGAACTGGTCTTTCTTGTCTCAATCCTTGAACAACATGTGTAAGATACTGTGAATATGTCCAACCGGAAGAAGACATATTACCTGCTAACGATACGTTTCTTGATGTAGCCCATACTTGTGCATTTGTATTTAATGCTGTAAGCCATGGAATTCCTATTCCCAAATCAGGAGTGAATGATAAATCATACAATTCTTTTTGGTAAGCAGAGAAACTCGCTTTTGTGATATTTGACTTTGTATATAAGTTTGCCTTTCCGCTTACATATTGCGACATATAGTAGAAAGCATTAGCAGATGCTGTCAACCCACAAGCCATATTCGCTCTAGATTGAGCAACACCTTCTGCAACCAACCAATTTTGATGTCCACCATAATATATATCCATTATTATCTATGGGTACAAAATCATATACAGCCCAATGATCCAATTCTGCATAAGTTGTTTCAGCCTGAGTTGAAACATCTGCATTATACACAGAAGCTTTTTCCCTAAGCATATCGGTTACATGAGAATCGTATTTGTCAATATCTTCAACAACTTCGATATCACCACCTGCATAGATTCGCTTATATGAACCTTCCTGCCCAATTATAAAAGCATAAGGGAAACTATAAATAAGCTTGTCTCCCATATTACGATTCTGATATGCTTCAATAATCATAAGTACAAATTCATCCAGATTTCCGTTATAACTACTATAAATCGTTGTGTGATTACCATCTATATTACCGATTACAGAAAAACCTGTAATCATACCTTTTTCGTTGCACAACGGAACAAAGTAGGCATACTCCGTTCCTTCCGTATCATGGAGCGGTATCCATGTACTTTCATTGGCTATCACAGCATCCTCAAAGGAGTGGGACAGCGAAGCAGAAAGAATAGGCGTGATTACATTGGAACGGTAAAGTGCTTCTGTCATGTCTGTCATTTCAAGCGGCGGAAGCGCTGTGGCTGTCATGGAAAACATGAGCAAAGATGCCAACACGAGGCTGATAATACGTCTTTTCTGTTTCATAGATATCCTCCTTGTTATAATATTGTGATTATATTTTAGCATATTGATACTGTTTTTGTAAATTGATATATTGTACAAATTTTTAGGATAACATGAATAAATATAATATAACAATTTTTAATACATATCCAATAATCGGTACAGTGATCGTGCGGAAACCGATAACCCCTCCGCCCCGTTGAGGTATGAGTCAGAATGACAGGGTGTTGTAGGGAATGGCGTCCTCGACATTCCGTGTGACAGGGTGGCCATGGGAATGGGCATGTATATTTGCATTATTTATTTTTTCGTTATATAATAGAGATGTCGCACGGAAGGCGACCAATTTGCGATTATTTTGCTTTATAATACAGACATAAACTACAAAGGAGGAAAAAATTATGTATGGTGCAATTTTGGGCGATATCATCGGCAGTCCTTATGAATTCAACTACAACAACATCAAGACCAAAAACTTTCCGCTCTTTTGCGAGCGTTCACAGTTTACAGACGACAGCGTTATGACCATCGCCATTATGGAAGCGGTTATGAACTGCAAAGGCGACGTCTACGCGCTCTGCGACGAAGCCACTATTTCCATGCAGAAGTGGGGCAACAAATACCCTCACGCAGGCTACGGCGTTCGTTTTTCCCGCTGGCTGAGAGCTGACCATCCACATCCATACAACAGCTGGGGCAACGGCTCGGCTATGAGAGTTTCCCCTGTTTCATGGGCTTTTGACGATATGGAATCGGTGCGCAAGGCGGCGAGGGCTGTAACTATCGTTACCCACGACCACGATGAGGGTATTAAGGGCGCTGAAGCGACGGCGGCGGCTATCTTTATGGCCCGCAAGGGGGCAACCAAGGCTGAAATCAAGGAATATATTGAGAAGGAATTCGAGTATGACCTTGACCGTACCTGCGATGAGATCCGCCCGACTTATCAGCACGATGAGAGCTGTATGAAAACCGTTCCTGAGGCGATTATCGCCTTTCTCGAGGGCATGAGCTTTGAAGATGTTATCCGCAATGCCGTTTCTCTCGGCGGCGACAGCGATACACTGACAGCTATTGCGGCAAGCATTGCCGAAGCCTTTTACGGCGTTGAAACTGACCTTAAGAAGGCGGCGCTTTCCCGTCTTACTCCTGAGCTTGCCCATGTTGTTCGTCAGTTTGAAATCGAATACGGCAGTTTTCCACAGTTTGAGATTGACAGGGTGCACGAGGCGATAATTCTCGCCGAAGAGCTTCACCGCGGTCAGCTCCGCAAGGGCACGCAGACGGCGTACATCACTCATCCGATGGAGGTTTACCAGATTCTCACAACGATGAATGCCGGCGATGATTTGCTCATTGCCGGGCTGCTTCACGATGCTGTCGAGGACACCGATTTCACTCTTGAGGAAGTTGAAAAGCTTTTCGGTCAGCGCGCCGCTTATCTTGTAAACTCCCATACCGAGGACACCACGAAATCCTGGAGTGAACGTAAGGCGGCAACTCTTGAGATGCTCAAAACGGCTGAGCGTGATGTTGTCAAGCTGATTATGGCTGACAAGCTTTCCAACCTGCGCAGTATGCTTTCCGACTATGCGAAAATCGGCGAAAAGCTTTGGGAGCGCTTCTCCTCAAGCAAGGAAAAGCAGTCGAAATACAACAGCGATTTAATCGATGTTCTGGCGTTTTATCAGCTTGACGATGACACAAGCCATGTTTACTGGGAGATTAACTCGATTTACAAGGATTTGTTCGTCGAGTTCAGATACGATAAGGAAAATGACAGACTTTTCCAGATTCCATGTGGTATGAAGGCTCTTGAAATGAAGGTCATGTACGGCGAGCCTGTATGGTGGGATACTGAGGAAGTGCCTGAGTGCGCTGAGAGAATCCCTCGCCTGCTTGCCGAGCGAATTGAGGAGCTCTGGTACTAACATAGTGTTGAAATTTACGCCTATTAGTGTTATAATATATCCATCGAATATTCTCAAAAGGAGATAATTTTATGGAAATTTTAGCTAATTCCTATCGTGGAGATTACAAGGACCTTATTTACACAGGTCATATCGCAGTTGTCGACTTTGAAGGCAACCTGCTCTATTACTGCGGCGACCCTGAAAAGATCGCTTTTGCCCGTTCTTCCGCAAAACCTATGCAGGCTATGTGTGTATTTGAAAGCGGCGCTATCGATGCTTTCGGCATTGAAGAAAACGAAATTTCCCTGCTCTGCGCTTCCCATAACGGCGAAAAGATGCACGAAAACGGCGTAAGAAGCGTTCTCGGCAAGGCTGGTCTTGATGAAAGCTATCTGCAGTGCGGCAAGCACGCACCATTTGACGGCCCTTCCGCAAAGGCTCTTGAAGATGCAGGTATTCCATTCAGCGAAATCCATTGCAACTGTTCCGGCAAGCATTCCGGTATGCTCATCACAGCGAAGCATCTCGGCGAAAGCCTTGACGACTACTACACACGCGGTCACAATGTTCAGAAGCGCATCACAAATATGATTGGCGACCTCTGTGGCTATGACCCTGAAAAGATTATTCTCGGCACAGACGGCTGCGGCGTTCCTGTTCACGCTCTTCCTCTTAAAAACTTTGCTATGGGTATTGCCCGTCTTGCAAAGGCAGACTGTCTTGAAGGTAAGCGCGCTGAATACGCAAAGCGTATCACAACTGCTATGCACAAGTATCCTCTTATGATGTCGGGCACAGGCAGAGTTGACGCAGCTCTTATGGAGCATCTCAATGTATTTGCTAAATCCGGCGCTGACGGATATTACATCGTTGGTCTTCTCGACAAGGGCATCGGTATCGCTCTCAAGATTGACGACGGCAACGAGAATGTCAGAAACATGGTTATCATTGAAGTTCTTCGTCAGCTCGGCGTTATCAATGAAGAAAATGCTCACCACTTTGAAAAGTGGGCTAAGAAGGAAGTGCGCAACCACAAGGACGAGCTTGTCGGCTATACTTTGGTTGATTTTAAGCTTCACAAGGCGGAATAATATTATTTCGAACGAAGCAGGAACCGTATAACGCAATATTATTTTTTAACACTAAGAAAAGCCACCCGATTGGGTGGCTTTTTGTGTGTTATTTTGCGGGCGGGCATGGAAACCCGCCCCTACGGATTATGAATATAAAACCAGTGACACCTCATCCACCACCAAAGGTGGTCCCCCTTCCCAAACGGGGTCCCCGACAAGCCTGCTTGTTGGGGTGTGAATCAAGGGGAAGGCTTTTTGGGGGTTGCGGGCGGGCGCGGAGACCCGCCCCTACGAGGATTGGCTATGAAAGAATGGTTGTAGGGGCGACCAGTGGTCGTCTATGTAGGATTGGGTGCAGAGCGCATTCACGAATACGCTGCGGGACGCCGAGGGCGTCGTCCCCTACATAATATTTTACGGGCGGGCACGGAAACCCGCCCCTACGGATTAGTAGTCGATTTTGGAGAATGGGAGATTCTGGACTCTGCCGCTGTTGTGGACAAAGCCGATAACTTCGCCGCCTGATCCACGGTTGAAGACGATTTCCTGCCAGCCTTCCATAGAGCCATAGCTGAACTTATCGCCCTTTACCCAATGGAGCTCCTGACGTGGGAAGCGGAAGTGTTCTAAGAACAGCTTGCCTTCTTCTTCCACAACATAGAACTGGCCGTTGACTTCATCGGAGAAATAGAAGCCTTCGTAGCCGTAAGCATAGTCGAGATATACATCTTTTTCCAGCTTGCGGATTTCCATGACGTTGTTTTCCTGATTTACAGCGCACTTTTCGCCGAATGCGAATGTGATGTTTCTTCTGCCCATCTTGTAAAGATTATCACCGATATGTGTGAGCTTTACCCACTTATCTTCGTAATTTACGCAGATTTCGCCGTCGTGCATCTGGATGTCATAGCTTGCGCCGTTGGCATCGCAGTAGTAATAGCCAGGGATTGTGTCGATTTCAACAGGCTCGCCCTTGTATGCATCCAGGTTATTGAGCTTGCGTTCAGGGAGACCGAGAACGATGCGTGCGATGTCCATGCAGACAGGCTCTGTTGGGATGTTGTATGTATTTGCAAGAAGCACAACTGTAAGGTCATCTTCAGGGAAGATGAGAGAGAATGTGCGGAAGCCTGCGTTTGCGCCGCCGTGCTGGATATAGCGGTGACCTTCGAGCCAGTCGTGGTTTACACCGCCTGCGTAACGGCTTACTGTGCCGTCGTTGAGAGTTGGGCGGTTGAGCATTACATTGTCCATTGTATCCTTGCTGATAAGTGTAGGATTCTTGAACTGCCAGAGCCACTTTGTGAAGTCGCGGCAGGTTGTATGGAGCGATGTGGAGCCGTAAACGCCGAATGTGAGCACGCCGTTTGTGTAGTTATAACCGTCATCGTGATAGGAATATGCGCGGTTTGGAACGAGCATACGGAAATCATTGCGGATGAATGTGCTGTCCATGCCGAGAGGCTTGAAGATATTTTCCTTGGCAAACTGTGGAAGTGTCATGCCGGAAAGGCGTTCAACGATGGTTGCAAGGAGTGTGAAGTTGGAGTTGGAGTACATATACTTTTCGCCAGGTTCGAAGTTGAGGCCTGTCTGGCGAGCGATGACACCGAGTGTGTCTGTCTGCACGAGGGCATCTTCCATCTTTCTGCCGCTGAGCTGGAGAAGCTCCCACTGGTCTCTGAGACCGGAGATGTTGTTCATCATGTGTTTGAGCTTCATTGGCTGTGGGAAATTGATGAGATCAGGAATATATTCTCTTACATCATCTTCAACATTGAGGAGTCCTCTTTCCTGCAAAATCATAACGCACATTACTGTGATCTGCTTTGTGACGGAAGCCACGTGGAAAACAGTATCCTGTGTGATTGGAGTGCCTGTTTCGATGTTTGCGTAGCCGTAGCACTTGTCAAAAATTGTCTCGCCCTTATATGTGACAAGGAGCTGACCGCCTGCACCTTCGTTTTCTTTCCAGAGCTTAAAAAGCTCGTCGATTCTCTTTTGCATAGTTGTTCCCTCCGTTTTTTTATTTTAATTCTGAAATTATAATTGCTGTGAAAATTATTGCGCCGCCTGCGATAAGGTTGAGATTCAAGGCGTCATAGCCTAAAAATACTGAGATAAACATTGTGAACACAGATTCCAGCGACATTATGATAGATGCCTTTGACGGCTCAACAAGGCGCTGCCCTGCTGTCTGGAACATGCCTGAAATGATTGTCGGGAAGATGGCGCACAGGGCTACATTGACGAGGGCCATTGGGATATTTTCGCCTTCAAGGACGATGTCGCCTGTGAAGAATGCCATGATGAGTGTGAACAGGGCGATGAAAACGAATGGAAGAAATGTGACCATTTTTACGCTCATCTGCTTGCTCATATATGTCCAGTAGACAATCTGAATTGCAAATACTGCCGCACCTGCAAGTGTGAGAAGGTCGGCCATTTCAAAGTGCATCATCTGTCCCGGTGTTTTGGTCAGGATGAAGAGGCCGACGAGGGCAAGACCTGCGCAGAGATATGTTTTGAAATCCGGGCGGATGTGCTGGAAAATCCACGCCACGAATGGCACCATTACAACATAGGTTGTTGTGATGAATGCGCTGTTGGACGGGGTTGTCATACCGAGACCGAGAGTCTGGAGCAGCATTCCTGCGCCGAGGAGCAGACCGCCGATGCCGCCGAGGAGGATTTCTCTTCTGGTGAGTTTTTTTATGTCTTTCCACACGAATGGGAGCATGAGGATGACTGCTATTGTATAACGGACGAAGATGAGCTGGTTGGCTGAAAGACCGTAGCTGAGGGCATCTTTTGTCCAGATAAAAGCGATTGCCCAAAAGAAAACGCAGATGAACAGGTATAATTCGCCGAGAAATCGGCTGTTTTTGATTTTGTCGAGCATAATTTTTCCTTTTGTTGATGTTTTGTGATAAAAGATGTGGCAACCTGCATTTTATAAGGCGGTGCGTCGAGGGCGCCGCACCCTACAAAATACGATGTCATTCTGAGGTAAAACCGAAGAATCTTTCGTGGATTATTGTGTGTCTTCGACGGATCCCGAAGGGTTTTGTAGGGACAATTCACGAATTGTCCGATTGAATATGCCGCGGCACCACCTCATCCACCATCTTCGATGGTCCCCCTTCCCAAACGGGGTCCCCGACAAGCCTGCTTGTTGGGGTGTGAATCAAGGGGAAGGCTTGTAGATTGTGCAACAGCTGCCAATTCAATTATACAACACTATCGCACCAATGTCAAAGCATTTGCATAGGATAAAGCGAGGTGAGATTATGAATAAATGCAAAATGTACTGTTCCAATTATAATTGTCCATGGAACTCCTGTTATCAGGCTCGCGAGAGTGAAAACTGTTCCAATGATGTGATGTATGAGGTTTGTTCCTGCGCTCGTTTTGTGGATATTCCCATGAATATCGTCAGCGGCAGCAATATCACAACGCAGGAATTCCGCGAGGATGCCATTGATCTGCTGAAGGATATTGCACAGTCTGTGGAATGTATCGCTGAAAATCTCGGCGGCTGTGAGGACAACTGCAACAATGGATGCGGTAACGGCTGCAACGGTTTCAATGCCTATGACACAACAAGCACGCCTTGCGGTTACACTAGCACAAGCGGCAACTATTCCTGCCGCAGATGCGGAAGGTGCAGATAGGACAAAGGGCGGAAAATCCGCCCGTACATAAAGTGCAGTATTTTGCAGGTGCTATGTGAAGAATCTCGCTGAACTATGTGAAAGAGACTGCATATAGAGGTATTGCTATCTGCAAAAATGCGTACCCTATGTGCAGTCTCTTTCAGGTCTATATGCAAATTTGCGTATGATTTCTGTACGCGATTTTGCAGCCTAATATATATATAAATATAAAAATAAATAAATCAAGGATAAATATATTTATATGCAGCTGACTGCAGATAGAAAATTTTTTGATTTATACCCTCTCCGTCACACATTCGTGTGCCACCTCTCCCTTTAACACCCCAGACGACAGGTCGACTGGGGGCCCCGATGAGGGCGAGGCAAGAAGATGTGGTGTGCGAATGGGTTGGAGATTCTTCAGCTTTGCCTCAGAATGACATACAGATGGGAGGCTTTTGCAGGAGGGCGCAGAGCCCCTCCCCTGCGGGATTTGCTCTTATATTTTCCAGTTTTTTACACGAAATGTTTCGTTTATTTATTTCGCTTAAAGGGTGTAGAATAGTTGCAGAAGGAAGATAGCAGGAGAACAGAAAAATGAGACCGGAAGAGCGTATATAGGATTGCATAAAAATATAGCTTCAGTCCCTCCACCGCGAGTAGCGGTCCCCCTCCCTTTAGGCAAGGGAGGCTATTGAAATTTAAAAAGGCTCCCCCGATGGAGAGCCTTTGGATATACTTTTTTGCAATTTACTTTGCGTAGTCGACAACGCGTGTTTCGCGGACGACGTGCACCTTGATCTGACCAGGATAGGAAAGCTCAGCTTCGATCTTCTTGGACATTTCGCGTGCGAGGAGAACCATATCGTCATCGCTGACAGATTCAGGCTTAACGATGATTCTCACTTCACGGCCTGCCTGGAATGCGAAGGACTTTTCTACGCCGTCAAAGCTGGAAGCGATTTCTTCGAGCTTTTCAAGGCGCTTGATGTAGTTTTCAAGATTTTCACGTCTTGCGCCTGGGCGGGATGCGGAAATTGCATCGGCTGCCTGAACGATGCAGGCTTCAACTGTTTCAGCTTCAACGTCACCGTGATGAGCGTGGATTGCGTGGATAACAGCTTCGCTTTCGCGGTACTTACGAGCAAGTTCAACACCGAGCTGGATATGTGTGCCTTCCATTTCGTGGCTGACAGACTTACCGATATCGTGGAGGAGACCTGCGCGCTTTGCGATATTGATATCAGCGCCAAGCTCTGCTGCAAGGAGACCGGAAAGGTGAGCAACTTCGATGGAGTGGTTGAGAACATTCTGACCATAGCTTGTGCGGAAACGCATTCTGCCGAGGATCTTGATGAGCTCAGGATGGATACCGTGGATAGATGTTTCAAAGAGAGCTCTTTCACCTTCGCTCTTGATGATCTGCTCAACTTCACGCTTGGACTTTTCAACCATTTCTTCGATGCGGGCTGGGTGGATACGTCCGTCGATGATGAGCTTTTCAAGTGTGAGACGTGCAACTTCACGTCTTACAGGGTCGAAGGAGGATACTGTGATAGCTTCAGGTGTATCGTCGATGATGAGGTCAACACCTGTGAGAGTTTCGAGAGTTCTGATGTTACGGCCTTCACGACCGATGATTCTGCCCTTCATTTCGTCATTTGGAAGCGAAACGGCAGAAACTGTAGCTTCGGAAGCATGGTCGGATGCGCATCTCTGAATTGCGAGAGAGATGAGCTCACGAGCCTTTGCGTCTGCATCTTCCTTGAGCTGACGTTCGATTTCCTTGTACTTGACCGCCACGTCATGCTTTGCATCCTGCTCAGCCTGCTTGACGATAAGATTCTTTGCCTCCTCACTTGTGAGGCCGGAAATCTTTTCAAGCATTTCAAGCTGGCCCTTCTTGAGCTGGTTTATCTCATCGAGCTGCTTGTCTGCTTCTTTGATCTTTGCGTTGAGCTTTTCTTCCTTCTGCTCAACAGTTTCGTACTTCTTGTCGAGATTTTCTTCTTTTTGGAGAAGACGACGTTCTGATTTCTGGAGTTCGCTTCTGCGTTCCTTGTACTCTTTTTCAAACTCAGAGCGACTCTTATGGATTTCATCCTTAGCTTCAACAAGAGCTTCACGCTTCTTGGCTTCGGCTGTGCGGATGGCATCATTTATGATACGCTTGGCTTCATCTTCTGCACTGCCGATTTCTTTTTCAGCAGAGTTCTTACGATACATAAAACCGAAGATGGCGCCACCGATAACACCTATTACGAGAGCAATAAGTCCTATAATGATCTTATCCATTACATACCTCCCTTTCTGATTATTTTTTTGTTTTGCCCGGTCTGATTTTGCTGTGGTGGATTTGTAATGTGCCTTACGACGCATTTGATATGCGGACCGCCGAGGACGTCGGTCCCTACAAAGCAATCCCTCCGTCACACATTTGTGTGACACCTCCGCTGGGGTCCCCGACAAGCCTGCTTGTTGGGGTGGCTCTAAGAGGGAGGCAAGGAAGATGTAGAGAATTGAATGTGCCTGCGGCTGACAACCCCTCCGTCACACATTTGTGCGACACCTCCCCTTGCACAGGGGAGGCAAGAGGATTGGTAATCCACCGATGTTGCGCAAAATCTATATGAGCTTTTCTGTTTCGCGTATAAGGTAAAATCTTTATGAGATTATATCAACCATACCCTTTTATTTTATAATAAAATTAACAAAGTGTCAATAACTTTTACGCCATTTTAGGGCCTTTAACGCGATAATCGTCGATTTTCTTTGTATAGCCTGCGTTGTCGCAGTATTCAAGAACAGGCATTGCATACTTTCTCGAAGTGCCGATAAGGTCACGGAACTGGGCGAGAGTAATCTTGCCGTCCTTATTTATCTGTTCGGAAATAAGCTCAAGAGCCTTTTCAAAAACGCTGATGTGAAGAGTTATCGAAGCATCGATGCGGACGAGCTTCTTGCCCTTGATAAGGGAATTATAGACTTCCTTCACTTCATTTGGCTTTGCCTTGAGAGATGCCATCATTGCATCTGTTGCATCAGGAGTAAAGCCTGCGTCAAGATATGCCTTTTCAAGCTTGTCCATAAGAGCCTTGTTGCCGCCTTCTGCCTTTGGCTCAAAGTCCTTCATGGACATGATGCCGTCGACAGTCTTGATGTCGCCGAGATGGCACACTTCGGCAAGGATAGCAGCTGCAAGGTTTGCATCTGCATTTCTGATAAGCTTGGAAGCCACCTCGTCACGGCGGATACCTGCCTGCAGCGGGAAGTTCTTATGGTGCTCTTTAAGCATCATAATACACTTGCCGTTAAGCTCGGCGATATAGTCCTTGTGGAGGTAAATCTTCGGTGTGAGCCTGATGATTTCCTTGTATTTTACAAGGTTTTCAATCTTTTTATTGAATTCTTCGTCTGTGATGGCGATACGCTTCTTGATATCCTCGATAGGCAGGAACTGCTTGCTGTGCTCCTTGATGGAAAGAGCAATCTTATTCTGCATTGTGCCTGTTTCCTTCGATTTCATATCAGCTATGACATTTTCATCGAAGCGCTTGTGCTTCTTTGGATTTGCGTCTAAAATAACACCGCCGCCAACTGTTTCAAGCGGAGAATAGAATCTTACGACAAATCTGTCACCCGACTTGAGGGAGACATTTTCTTCGAGGCGAATCTGGGCATAAGCCTGCTCGCCCTTGATAAGTTCATCCTTATCGAGAAGGACGACCTTACAGAGGATTTCGCGGCTGCCGTGATAGAAATGGAGACGGCTGCCGTTCTTGATATGGCGTTCTGTATCTGCAGTTACCTTTAAGAGTGCGTCCAGCATCATGGATGTATCCATGGAATCCTGAGCCGCGATGATATCACCGCGTTCAAGCTCGCTCTTATGGACACCTGCAAGGTTTACAGCAACGCGCTGGCCAGGATATGCCTGCTTTACAGGCTGGGAATGAACCTGAATGCCGCGGACCTTGGATTCGATCTTGTCAGGATAGATTGTGACTGTGTCGCCTTCCTTGACAACACCTTCGATGAGTGTACCTGTGATAACTGTGCCGAAGCCGTCCACCGAGAAAACTCTGTCGACAGGGATTCTGAACGGAATTGTTTCATTCTTTGGCTCACATTCGCCTGCCAGCTTTGCAAGCTCTGCCTGAAGCTCAGGAATGCCATCACCTGTATAGGAAGAAACAGGGATGATTTTCGCATCTTCCATGAATGTGCCGTGCATTTTCTCACGAACTTCTTCCTTCATCATTTCCAACCATTCTTCGTCCACCATATCGGTTTTGGTCAGGGCGATAACACCCTTTCTGATATCGAGGAGGGAGAGGATTTCAAGATGTTCTTCTGTCTGAGGCATTACGCCTTCGTCGGCTGCCACGATGAGCAGGGCGATATCAATGCCGCCTGCGCCTGCCAGCATATTCTTGATGAACTTTTCGTGGCCCGGTACGTCGATGATA
>JAFSBG010000139.1 GCA_017441945.1 Clostridia bacterium | reverse complement strand
GCTATACAGAAACTCTTCTCAGCGCTGATGATATCGATGCTGAAACACGCAAGAGCTTCCTTTCTGTCGTTTACAGCGAGTCGGACAGAATGACCCGTATCGTAAAAGACCTGCTTACACTTTCACGCCTTGACCACGGCAAGGTGGAGATGAAGCAGGAGGTAACAGATATTAACAGAATCGTGGAAAACGCCGTTTCCTCAATGCGTATCGAAGCGGTCAAGCAGAATATCACACTCGAATGCTCGCTTGAAAATGAGATGAAGACGATAGGCGATGGCGAGCGCCTGACACAGGTTGTCATCAACCTTATTTCCAACGCTCTCAAATATAACAAAAAGGACGGCGCTGTCTATGTGAATGGCGCCATTGAAGATAAAATGGCAGTCATTTCTGTCCGCGATACAGGTATCGGTATTCCGGAAAGCGACCTGCCTCGCATATTCGAGCGTTTTTACCGAGTGGACAAGGCACGCTCCCGTGAGCGCGGCGGCACAGGCTTAGGCCTTGCTATTGCAAAGGAAATCACAGAGCAGCACGGCGGCTCGATGAGCATTTCCAGTGTATACGGCGAAGGCACAACACTTACCATGAAATTGCCGTTATTTGAAGAAAAGGAATAAAAAGCTCCCTGTATCTCCTTCGCTGAAGGGAGGAGGAACAAGGGATTGTCATCTGTTCAATGTGATTTATCACAACTGATTTACAACTATGGAAAAAATTAAAAACTTTCTTGTGGTGCTTCTGTCACTTACAATGTGTCTGCTGTGTTTCGCCACCCTCATCGTTATGAGCGGCAGCGAAATCAGCCTGAGAAGCATTTTAAAAGATGAAATTGAATATGAATCAGGGAAAACTGAAAAGACGTTCTATAAAAATATGGCCATTCCATATCGTATTTCGGTTGTCACCGGTGGTACAGTCTATACCGAGCAGGGAGTTTCAAGGACAAGCCAGTTTTTTAAAGACTGCGAAAAGCTTTTGCTCGAAGCTGTCGGCTCTATGTCAGAGCTTGAAGAGTGCTCACTTCCCGATTATAACGAGGCTCTCGGCAGCAAAAGTCTGATTTTCACCCTTAATGGAAAATTGCCCCTCTATCTTATGCAGATGTGGTCGGGCAGTGTGGATGGATATGAAAATCAGACATCAACTGTGGCTCTTGTCCGTGAAAGCAAGGGCATCAAGGTCTATTTTCGTGATGATGGCGGCAAATGCTATCGCTCGCAGACATCTTCTGCCAATGCTGTAATTGATGAGCTTATTGCAAATCACACAGGCAGCAACGGCATACTTGAAAACGGCACTGTATTTTCGGAAAATACACTTAAAGCAATGTCCTATCAGATAAATGAAAATAAGACCGGACTCGATGAAAATAAGGTGGAGGATGTGCTGAAAGCCTATGGCTTCAACCCTTATTTTGCCCAGACATATCAGGAGCCTGACGGCGATAAGGTATATATCGAAGAAGACGATGTGCTTTCGGTTTCAGCAGACGGCAGTATGGTTTACCGCTCATCGGAAAGCGGCATTATTCTGAAGGACGGGGGTAGTGTAACTGAGCACGAAAGCGTTGCTCTTGCGGCAAACAAGCTTGGTGAGATTTCCGGACTTCTTTATGCCGAGCATCCGGAAATATCTGCCGATGTTGTCAGCGTTGAAAAGGATGGCGAAGAAATCCATATCGGCTCTGTCATTAAGATAAACGGTATTCCGATAAGCGAAGACATCTGCTCGGCTGGCGTCATCGTGAAAAACGGAAGTATAGTAAGAATGTGGATCGATGTGCCGTCGGTGATTGAGCTCGAGATGAAAACTCTTATGAGCGATACGATGGCGAAGGCTGTCAGTGGCAAAAAAGACAGCCGATTCGAGCTTATATATATAATGGAAGAGGGACAGCTTGTCCCGGTCAACAGCTTTGTTGAATAGAAAGGTCAATTTATGGAATGGAAACGGGCTAAAAATATAATATTGTGCGTTCTGGTTTTCGCAAACCTGTTTCTCGCCATAAATCTTGGCGCGCTTATTGACAGGCGCCTCAGCGAGCAGCAGGACAAGACTGAAATCGCAGTTGAAAATCTGCTGATGCGCGGACACAGCATTGCAGAAGGGGCTGAAAAGAAGCTGGCATATCAGCTTTATACATACGATGTACCCCGTAACGAAAGCTTTGAAGCTGGCATTGCAGAAGGTCTTCTTGGAAAGTGTTCAAAAGAAAGCAAAGGCGGCGGTATTGAGGAATATTCCTCCGACATCGGGCTGTGCACATTCCGCTCGGGCGGCAACTTCCTCTGCGAGATATACGGCAGAAATATCGGGAGTGACCTTGAAAAAAGTGCCCGCGATATCGTCAAAGCCATGGGCATAAAAAAATATAAAATGGCTGAGGTCACCGAAACTTCGGTGACTTACACCTCAAAGGCGGCAAACAGATACGCCATTGAAGACTACAATATAAAAATCGAGCAGACGACACGCGGTGTTCAGATTTCGGGAAGACTTCTTGATATCGAGAATGCTGTCCGCTCGTCAGTTTCGCCGGATTATGCAAAAATCCTTATAAAAATGGCGGATTCTGCTGAAAAAGAGGGGATAAAGCTTGATATCACATCGATGGATGTGGCATATATTGCGGACTACACTCAGGCTGACGAGACAGTTCTCACCCCATATCTCAGGCTTTTTGGGGCAGATGGAACGCGCTATGTAAATTTAAATACATCAGAAATCATAAAAAATTAAAAAAACTATTTGTATTTCTGCAAAAATATGTTATAATAAATATAACTAACTTGGTTGGGTCTGTTTGTCGTGCAAAAATATACATAGAACAGCCCCGTTTAAGAAATTGAAAATGTAGTATGTTAAATATATAATGTAATGAGGCGTTGTAATGGAAAAATTCGTTATCAAAGGTGGTAATCCTCTTTCCGGAGAGATCTCTATTGGCGGTGCAAAAAATGCTGCTATCGCTATTATTCCTGCCGCAGTTCTCGTAAAGGGTGTGTGCAGGCTCGAAAACATGCCTAGAATCAGTGACGTTAAAATTCAACTTGAAATATTGGAAGAACTCGGAGCAAAGGTATCCTATGTTGACGAAACAACTGTAGATATCGACTGCACAGATATTCACGAAGCAACAGAAAGCGCGTATGAGCTTATGCGCGGCATCCGTGCTTCCTATTATCTCCTCGGTTCGCTCCTCGGCAGATACGGCAAGGCTTCTGTTTCCATGCCGGGCGGCTGCGACTTCGGCATCCGTCCTATCGACCAGCACATCAAGGGCTTTGAAGCTCTTGGTGCTCACATCGAAGTGCGAAACGGCAAGATCGAAGCTGACGCTATGAGCGGTCTCCACTCTGCAAATATCTATTTCGACACAGTATCTGTCGGTGCCACAATGAATGTTATGCTGGCTGCCGCAATGGCAAAGGGCACAACTGTTATGGAAAATGTTGCCAAGGAACCACATATCGTTGACCTTGCCAACTTCCTCAACTCTATGGGTGCATCTATTTCGGGTGCAGGTACAGACGTCATCAAAATCAAGGGCGTCGAAAGCCTTCACGGCGGTGTTTACAGCATTATTCCTGACCAGATTGAAGCTGGCACATATATGGCTGCTGTTGCAGCAACAGGCGGCAGCCTGCTCATCAAGAACGTTATCCCACGTCATCTTGAATGTATCACAAACAAGCTTGTCGATATGAATGTCGACGTTGAAGAGCTTGACGATGCAGTACGTGTAACCCGCATCAACAAGCAGCTTACAAAGACAAATATCAAGACTCTGCCATATCCTGGCTTTCCTACAGATATGCAGCCTCAGCTCGCTGTTGTGCTCTGCCTCGCAGAAGGCACAAGTATTGTGACAGAAGGCATCTGGGACGACCGTTTCAGATACATGGACGAGCTCAAAAAGATGGGCGCAATCACTCAGGTTGACGGCAAGGTTGCCATCATCGAAGGTGTACGCCGTCTCAACGGAGCATGTGTCAAGGCACGTGACCTCAGAGCTGGTGCAGCTATGGTTATCGCAGGTATGGCTGCCGACGGCATCACAGAAGTTGAAGATATCCAGTTCATCGAAAGAGGCTACGAGGATATCGTCCAGAAGCTGAAGGCGGTAGGCGCAGACATCTGCCGCATTTGCGACTAATAATATGACAAAAATCCTTCCTGTTGCCAGCGGCTCTTCAGGCAATGCTCTGCTCTATACGACAGAGAGCGCGAAGATTCTTATAGATGCGGGCAGCAATACAAAAACCATCAAAAAGGCCCTAGAGACCCAAGGGCTTTCTTTGGCTGACCTTACACACATATTCATCACACATACGCACAATGACCATATAGCCGCCCTCAATGTAATGCTCAAGCATACACCGGCAAAGCTTTACATAAGCGAAAACGCATATACCGAGTTTTATGGCTATAAGGACAGGGCGCTTACATTCGCTTATGGCGAAACGGTCGACGCAAACGGCATTGAGGTGAAAAACTTCCGCACAAGCCACGACAGCTTCGGCTCAGTGGGCTATGTCTTGGGTGACGGCAAGCGTGACTTTGGCTACTGCACAGACCTTGGTTATGTGACCGAAGAAGTGGTGAATGCGGTTAAGGATTGCCATACATTATATATAGAGTCAAATCACGATGTGGAAATGCTGAAAAGAGGTCCGTATCCATACTTCCTTAAAGAG
>JAFSBG010000138.1 GCA_017441945.1 Clostridia bacterium | reverse complement strand
TGCCTAAAGGGGGGATGTCCGCAGGACAGGGGGGATATACCTATTCAATATGACTTGTCACACATCAATTCTTCACTTACTTCCACGGACGAGCAATGCTCGCCCCTACAACCGTTCTTTTATGGTCAATCCGTAGGGACCGACGTCCCCGGCGGTCCGCCCTATCCAATGTATCGCATTCATTACATAAAAAAGACCACCCCATACGGAGTGGTCTTTCAATCACATAATATTAAATTACTTCATCAATATGAAGTTCATCAGAATCTGCGCTACCTGGTCGCGGTTTGCGCTGCCCTGCGGCATAAGCTGACCATTATTGCCCTGCATAATGCCGATTTCAACAGCCCATTCCATAGCCTCAACAGCCCATGCGCTGATGTCTGCGCCGTCATTGAAGCCATTTACATTGCCGTTTGCCTTTGGCTCGCCTTCGAGTCTCCAGAGCATTACGATGAGCTGTTCACGGGAAATAACAGCCTCAGGAGATGTACCGTCGGAGATGCCGTTTTCTTTTGCCCAGTCCATGCCTTCAGAGAACCATGTTTCGCCGTTTGCTGTATCAACGCCTTCAAGACGAGCAAGCATTGTCATAACCATACCGCGTGTAGCCGCTGTGGATGGCTCAAACTTATTGTCGCCAACGCCGTTTACGATACCGCGAGCCGCTGCAAATGTAACTGCGTCGTGGTTCCAGTCGCCTGCGTTAACATCGTCGAAAACTTCTGTCTTGTCAACGATTTTAACTGTCTGGCCGTCCTTTACAGCAAATTCAATGCCGTTTTCAGTTGGGATTGTATCTGTGATAACAGTTTCTGTGCCGTCTTCGTTTACGATAACAGCAACGAGACCGTAATTTGTGCCTTCTGTTTCATACTTTACAACAGCGTCCTTGCCGTCTCTTGTATCAACTGTAAACTCTGTATCTTCTTCAGTTTCAACAACGAGAGTGCCGTCAGCCTGCTTTTCAAACTCAACAGCGTTGCCCTTTTCGTCCTTGACTGTAACAGATGGAGTTACAACAGGTGTGTAGTCGTCATCGTCGTCTTCAGCTGGTGGATCGTCTTCAACAGGTGGATCAATTTCCGGAGGAGTTACAACGATTTCGCTTACTGTGTAAACATCGCCTTCTGCAGTTGCTTCAAAGCCTTCTGCTACGAAGTTTGTTTCTGCGCCTTCAGCGAGGTTTTCAGCAGGGTTGAACTTATTGAATGTGCCGCCCTTTACGATAATCTTCGCTGTACCGCCGACATAATTTTCGTCAAGGCAGTTGAGTGTGAAGCGTTCATCTTCATGCTCGGAAAGCTGTGTGATGGAATAAGTACCGCCGTTGATGTTTGCAACGCCATCGTGAACGTAAACTGCGGAGATATTGCCGCCGATTGTGCCGTTTTCGATAGTCACTTCACCATTTTCTCTTACGTCAACAGAGAAGCAGTCGTTTTCAAGCGGAGCAAGCTCGCCGTTGCCTGTGATTGTCAGCTTACCGCCCTGAACGCTGATAAGAGACCAATCCTTGTTGTCGCCGGTTGTGTTCCAGATGCCAGTTTCGTTGTAAATCTTAAAGCCGTTCATATCGAGTGTAACTTCGTTTTCGATAACAACAGGCTCTGTAACCTTGATATCGCCTTCAAGTTGAACTTCGCCGCCCTCTGCGACAGCCGCAAGAAGTTCAGCTTCGCTGTCAAGCTTTGCAGCGCCTACTGTGTAGTATTCGCCGTCTGCCTTTACTTCATAGCCTTCTGCAACGAAGTTAGCCGTTGGATTTTCTGTATTGGATTCAGATGGATTATAGCCATAGAACTTACCGCCCTTGACTACGATATCGCCATTTGTTTTGTCGTGCTTGTTAAGTGTCCAGAATGGAGTATGGCTGATGAACTCACCGCCGTTGATTTCAATATAACCACCATTCTTAGCATAAATAAGGTCATACTGATTGTCTTCGCCCGAGCCAACATTAGTGTATACACCGCCGTTGATTGTCACCTTACCGCCGTCAGCCCAGATTGCCATTGTGTAGTCACTGCCGCCAACGCCGTCGATTTCGCCTTCGCCATTGATTGTAAGGTCGCCGCCTGCCTTAACCCAGAATACGCCGTTGCCTTCTGTGTCATTTTCTGTCATGGAAATATTGTGTCCGTTAAGGTCGAGAACGACTGTATTTGTAACTTCAACAGCCGCATCAAGCTGGATATCTTCTGTGAGAGTAATCTCTCCGCCAGCTTCAACAGCCGCCGCAAGGTCGAAAACCTCGTTTTCGGTCGCCAGCGCCGCGCCGGAAAGCATAGTCATCAGCATTGTAAATACTGTGAGCATTGAAATAAGTCTTTTGCTCATGATAAGTCCTCCATAAATATTTTTGTCACAAAACAGAATATTTTACTGTTTTATATTTCATTTATGTGACCATTATAACATAATATTTTAAAAATGCAATACCTTTCAGTAACAAATTTACAAATAATTTCAGTATTTTTTCTCCATTTGTGACCAAATAAAGAAAAGAGCCCATAAAAAGCCCCCCTTGCCTAAAGGGGGGATGTCCGCAGGACAGGGGGGATATACCTATCCAATATGACTTGTCACACATCAATTCTTCGCTTACTTCCACGGACGAGCAATGCTCGCCCCTACAACCGTTCTTTCGTGGTCTGCCTGTAGGGACCGACGTCCCCGGCGGTCCGCCCTATCCAATGTATCGCATTCTTAACTAAAAAAGACCACCCCATACGGAGTGGTCTTTTTTACATTATTCATTCCAGTCCAGACTTCTCTTGACAGCCTTATGCCACATTTTCAGGTATTTTTCCCTGCTTTCCGCCGCCATTTTCGGCTCGAACACTCTGTCGACAGCCTGATGTCCGTTTTTGTCCACCAGTCCAACCGACATACCTGCTAAAATCGCTGCGCCGAGAGCTGTCGTTTCACGCACCACAGGGCGGATGACCTTGGTATTGGTAATATCCGCCTGGAACTGGGCAAGCAGATTATTCGCACACGCTCCGCCGTCCACCTTCAATTCGGAAATATCGGCTTTGAGGTCGCTTTCCATCGCCGAAATCACGTCATTTACCTGATAAACGATGCTTTCAAGAGCCGCCCGAATGATATGATTGCGGTTTGTGCCGCGTGTGATGCCGAAAATCGCGCCGCGAGCCTCCATATCCCAATAAGGGGCGCCAAGCCCGGTAAAGGCAGGCACGATGTAAACGCCGCCGTTGTCTTTGACCTTATTTGCAAAATATTCGCTGTCCTGAGACTCTCTGATAAGCCCAAGCTCGTCACGCACCCACTGAATTACAGCGCCGCCGACGAAAACACTGCCCTCAAGGGCATAATCAACCTTGTCCTTTGCCGCAATACCGATGGTCGTAACAAGTCCGTTACTGCTCTGCACAGGCTTGTCACCTGTATTCATCAGGAGGAAACATCCTGTGCCGTAAGTTGTCTTGGCATCGCCCACATTAAAGCATCTCTGCCCCACAAGCGCCGCCTGCTGGTCGCCTGCAATACCGCAAATCGGAATATTGATGCCGCCGATATTGACTCTGCCGAAATTGCTGTCGGAGAAACGGACATTGGGCAGACAAGCCTTCGGAATACCGAGATAACTGAGGATTTTCTCGTCCCACTGGAGGGTATTTATATTGAAAAGCATTGTACGGGAAGCATTTGTGTAATCGGTAGCATGAACTGCGCCGCCTGTCAGCTTCCAGAGAAGCCAGGTATCGACAGTGCCGAAAAGCACCTCGCCCTTTTCAGCCTTTTCACGGACACCCTCGACATTGTCCAGAATCCACTTGATTTTGGTGCCGCTGAAATAGGCATCGACAAGCAGACCTGTTGCGCTCTTTATGTAAGCCGTCATTTCTTCGTCGATAGAACGGCAGATGTCAGCCGTGCGGCGGCATTGCCATACGATGGCGTTATAGACAGGCTTGCCTGTGTTTTTGTCCCACATAATTGTTGTTTCGCGCTGATTTGTAATGCCGATAGCGGCAATGTCATGGGCATCGACACCGCTTTTGGCCACAGCCTCCATCATAACGCCGTACTGGGTGGCGTAGATTTCCATAGGGTCGTGCTCGACCCAGCCGCTCTGTGGATAAATCTGGCGGAACTCGTTCTGGGCAACAGAAACGATGTTGAGGTCATCGTCAAAAACGATGGCTCGCGAGCTTGTAGTGCCCTGATCAAGGGCGATGATGTACTTCTTGTTCATAATTTTATGCTCCATTTCCGCCCCGCCCGTCATTCTGAGGCGAAGCCGAAGAATCTTTTTACTATTGCCTTCTCCAGTAGGAGAAGGGGGATCATCCGCAGGATGGTGGATGAGGTAGTACTGTAGGGCGGGGGCTTGCTCCCGCCGCATTACAAAGAAAAGCTTTATCTAAATCGAAAGCTTTCTCGCCACGCGCAAGGCGTGGTTTGCCTCCGGCAGGTTCTTTATGATATTTACCCCATAAAACAGGTTTTATGGGGACCCCAAGTGATTAAATAGGGCACGCGGACACTCGTCCGCGGAGAACCAAAATGCACAAACGAAAACGGGGTC
>JAFSBG010000137.1 GCA_017441945.1 Clostridia bacterium | reverse complement strand
TCTTCACAATATACATACGCATCTGCCTATGTCTGCTATGCGCGGATATGCTGATGAATATGATCTTCAAAGCTGGCTTCACAAAATGGTATTTCCTGTCGAGGCAAAACACGATGAAAAGACGGTATATCTTAGCACTTTGCTTGGCATAGCTGATTCGATTGCCCATGGTACAGCATCTGTAAAGGAAATGTACTTTAAACTTGATCAGATAGGCAAGGCTGTTTATGAAAGTGGCATCAAGGCTAATATTTCCAATGGTGCGACAGTTTTCGACAAAGCAAGCTATACATTTGACTCTCTTAATTCGACAAATGAAACAAAGCAGTTTTTTAAAACATGGCATAACTGCGATAATGGAAGAATAAAATTGGATATGTCCATCCATGCGGAATATACATCTTTTGATAAGGTATGGCTTGACCATGCAGAGTTTGCGAAAGCAAATGATCTTCTTATGCACGTTCATGTTTCTGAGACTTTAAAAGAACATAATGAATGTAAGGAACGCCATGGCGGTCTTACACCTGTTCAGGTACTTGATAAATATCATGTATTTGACACAAGAACAACCGCAGCTCACTGTGTCTTTGTTGAAAAACAGGATATGGATATTCTTCGAGAAAGAGGTGCTGTTATTGCCCATAACCCTATCAGTAATCTCAAACTTGGCAGTGGTATTGCTCCACTTCATGATATGCTTAAGAATGGTGTACGCGTAGGTATTGGTACGGATGGAGTTTGCTCAAACAACAGTCATGATATGTTTGAAGAAATAAAAACAGCTGTTCTTTTGCAGAAAGGAACAACTCATGATCCTGCTATTATAAGCAGCCGTAAAGGTGTTGAGCTTGCTACATTAAACGGAGCTTATGCACAGGGTAGAGAGAACGAAAGCGGTATGGTTAAAGTTGGTATGGATGCGGATATTATCATGATTGACCTAAACAAGCCAAATCTTTATCCTGTTCACGATATTTATTCTACCATCGTTTATTCCATGCGCGGTCTTGATGTTGTTATGAATATGGTAAAGGGAAAAATACTGTATTATAAGAACGAGTTTAAGACTATTGATGTTGAAAAAATGATGTACGAAATAAAGTCGTATGTTATGCCTAAACTTTTTGGCAAATAATATTGCGAGGTTATTAAATTGAAAAAAACTCAGAGTTTTGCGGTCGGAGCACTTGTGCTTATGATTGCAAGCATTGCGACCAAGGTAATTGGTGCTATATTCAAAATACCGCTGACTAATCTCATCGGTGCCGATGGTATGGGTGTATTTGGTGTTGCCTATACAATTTATTCAACGTTGTTTGTTATTTCAACAGCTGGTCTTCCGATTGCTATTTCTAAAATGGTAGCAGAGGCAAATGCTGTAGGAAATCACAAGAGGATAAAAAGCATACTTAAAGTTTCACTCTTGTCATTTTCTGTAATCGGAATATTGGCCAGTTTCATAATGGTTATTTTTGCTGAACCTCTTACAAATTTGGTTGGTAATACATTAGCTTACTATGCAGTTTTAGCTATCGCTCCATCGTTATTCTTTGTCTCGATAGTTTCCATCATCAGAGGTTTCTATCAGGGACTTTCAGATATGGTGCCAACTGCGATTTCGCAGGTGCTTGAATCAGCAGGTAAGCTTGGTTTTGGCCTTTTGTTTGCATATATTCTGCAGAGCAGGGGATATTCTTTTGAAATCTGTGCGGCTGGTGCAATTTTAGGTGTAACGCTTGGCACGCTGATGTCGGCGATTTATCTGTTTATTATTGTCGGCAGAAAAATTAAGGAATACAAGAATATAGATGCAGATGAAGCATTCGTTCCGTTGGCAAAGTCCATCGTAAAAATGGCTGTTCCTGTAACAGTAGGATCTGCAGTTCTTAGTCTTACAAACCTTATTGATATGTTCCTTGTTATGAACAGACTTCAGTCTGCGGCTGGTTTTTCTGAGATGATGGCAAACAAGCTCTACGGCGCCTACAATATGTCGGTAACTCTTTATAATCTTCCTCAGACATTTGTAGTAGCAATTTCCGTAAGTATTATTCCTGCAATTTCTGCATTCATAGCAAAAAACAACCGAGTAAAGACTGCAGAAACGATAGGTACTGCCTTTAAATTGGCATCAATGATTGCATTTCCTGCCGGCATTGGATTTCTTATTCTTTCCAAGCCGATACTCAATCTGCTTTACTATTCAAAACCTGAAGACGTTGTTATTGCTGCGCCATTATTGTCTTATCTCGGTATTGCTGTAATGTTTATTGCCCTTGTATCACTGTCAAATTCTGTTTTGCAGGCGATAGGAAAGATAAATGTCCCTGTTTTCACTATGCTTGTAGGTGGTATCGTAAAGATTGCAGCTAACTATATTCTTGTAGGTCAGCCTGATGTGAATATTAACGGAGCGCCTATTGGTACAATGTGCTGCTATGGTGTTATTGCTATATTGAATCTTATTGTAATAAAGAAGAATTATAAAGAAGTTTCAATAGTAAAGATGTTTTCAAAGACATTTGTTTCAGCTGTTGTAATGGGCATATTCGCATATCTGATGATAAATCCTGTTTCGGCTTATTTGGGTCAGAAATTAGGCGTTGTTGTCGTTATTGGTGGCTGTATAGTGATATACTTCCTTATGCTTCTGGCGATTGGCGGATTTACAAGGGAAGACATTCTTATGCTGCCTAAAGGTGAAAAAATAGTAAAGTTGTTAAAAATAAAGTAATGATATAAAGGAGAAGAACATGGAATTTCAGAAAAAAGAAAGATATAACGTAAATGACCTTCTGAAAATAATGGAACTTCTGAGGGCCGAAAATGGATGCCCATGGGACAGAGAACAGACTCATGAATCTATACGTATGAACTTCCTCGAAGAAGTTTACGAAGCTTGTGATGCTATTGATAATAAGAATGATGAAAATCTCAAGGAAGAACTTGGCGATGTGCTTATGCAGGTTGTTTTCCACAGCAGAATTGCAGAAGAAGCAGGCAAGTACAACTTTGATGATGTAGCAAACGATGTTTGCCAGAAGCTTGTTTTCAGACATCCTCATGTGTTCGGTGATGTGGATGTCAATTCTAGCTCGGAAGTACTTGATGTTTGGGACCAGATGAAGCTTAAAGAAAAGAAGAGCACATCTTATACATCTGAAATGGACCGTGTACCTAAAGCACTTCCTGCGCTTATGTATTCTGAAAAGATTCAAAAGAGAGCAAGAAAGGCTGGTTTTGACTGGCCTGATGTTACAGGTGCTCTTGAAAAGGTTTATGAAGAAACAAAGGAAGTAGAACAGGCTATCAAGGATAATAACAAAATCGAGGAAGAAATCGGCGATCTTCTCTTCGCAGTTGTAAATGTTGCACGTTTCTGCAAAGTAGACTGTGAACAGGCACTCTATAATGCATCTCAGAAGTTTATGAGAAGATTTGCTTATGTTGAAGAAAAAGCCGGTGATAATCTCAAAAATATGTCCCTCGAAGAAATGGACAAGCTTTGGGATGAGTATAAGAAAACTATGGAGGTAAAATAAATGAATAAGTTGGAATTGGTTGCTGCAGTTGCAGATAAAACAGGCCTTACAAAGAAGGATTCCGAAGCAGCTATTATGGCTATGGTTGAATCCATTACTGAAGCTCTCGAAAAGCAGGATAAGGTGCAGCTTATTGGCTTTGGTACATTTGAAATAAAAAGAAGAGCTGCCCGCGAAGGTGTAAATCCATCCACAGGAGAAAAAGGAATTTATGGTGAATATTTAATAAATGCACAAGGTGAAGACGTTGTTGCAGGTGTTCGTACACCACAACCAATCGCTGAACTTCAGAAGGTTATGCCGGAAGTTTACGAGCAGTTCATCAACGTATGTGGTATCTTAGAGAATCACTACAGAGATATGCAGGATATGGAATTTACGATTCAAGATCGCAAGCTCTTCATGTTACAGACACGTAACGGTAAGAGAACAGCTCAGGCTGCACTTAAGATTGCTTGTGACCTTGTAGATGAAGGTATGAGATCTGAAGAAGAAGCAGTTGCTATGATTGATCCTCGTAACCTTGACACCTTACTTCATCCACAGTTTGATGCTAAGATTTTGAAAGCAGCAACTCCGATGGGTAAAGGTCTTGGAGCTTCTCCTGGAGCAGCTTGCGGTAAAGTTGTATTTACAGCTGACGATGCTGTTGCATGGGCTGAAAGAGGCGAGAAAGTAGTTCTTGTTCGTCTTGAGACATCACCAGAAGACATCACAGGTATGAAGGCTGCTCAAGGTATCTTGACAGTACGTGGTGGTATGACATCTCACGCAGCTGTAGTTGCCCGTGGTATGGGAACTTGCTGTGTATCCGGATGTGGCGATATCAACATGGATGAAGAGAATAAGAAATTCACATTGGCTGGAAAGACTTTCGTAGAAGGTTCTGAAATCTCTATCGATGGTTCAACCGGTAATATCTATGACGGAATTATCCCGACAGTTGACGCTCAAATCGCTGGTGAATTTGGCAGAATTATGGCTTGGGCTGATAAGTTCAGAACATTGAAGGTTAGAACAAACGCAGATACTCCGGCAGATGCAAGAAAAGCTCGTGAACTTGGTGCAGAAGGTATTGGTCTTTGCCGTACAGAGCATATGTTCTT
>JAFSBG010000013.1 GCA_017441945.1 Clostridia bacterium | reverse complement strand
TAATTATAAATTTCATATTAAAACAGAAATATCTGTAAATATATTATACAACATTATTACGGCGAGGTAAATAGGAATATTTCATTAAATTTATATAGCTTTTTTGTATAAACTGTGGTATAATTTAAAAAGCGGGTGTTTCCTGCTATAAATACTCAGAAATAAAGGAATTATAAAAATGGAAGAAAATAAGATCCTTGCTACTGTTGACGGTCTCACAATCACAGAAGCAGACGTTGACGCATTTATCGGCAATCTCCCAAAGGAACAGCAGATGTTCGCATCCAACCCACAGTTCAGAGAACAGGCTTTGGAACAGATCATCACAGTTCATCTCTATGCTAAGATGGCTGAAGAAGAAAAGCTCGAAGAAACAGAAATGTTCAAGAAGCTCATCGCTTCCGCAAGAAAGGACATTCTTGCTCAGCTCGCTATGAACAAGGTTCTCGGCGATCTCACAATCTCCGACGAAGAAGCTAAGAAGTTCTATGAAGAAAACCAGCAGTTCTTCCAGAAGGGTGAATCTGTAAGCGCAAAGCACATTCTCGTTAAGGAAGAAGAACAGGCTAACGCTCTTCTCGCAGCTATCACAAGCGGCGAAAAGACATTTGAAGCTGCTGCTATGGAAAGCTCCACTTGCCCATCCGGCTCTCAGGGCGGCGATCTCGGCGAATTCTCTAAGGGCCAGATGGTTC
The DNA here is from genome assembly GCA_017441945.1 of Clostridia bacterium. GTDB lineage: Bacteria > Bacillota > Clostridia > Oscillospirales > Butyricicoccaceae > SIG471. Next base: position 11,068 of record JAFSBG010000013.1, on the reverse strand, counting down.
CTGAATTCGAAGAAGCTGCTTTCACAGCTGAAATCGGCAAGGTTGTAGGTCCTTTAAAGACACAGTTCGGCTTCCACCTCATCAAGGTTGAAAAGAAGAACGAAGCTGCTGTTGCAGACTTTGCTGAAGTTGAAGGCTCTATCAAGGCTAACCTTCTCCAGCAGAAGCAGGTTGAAGTTTACACACAGAAGGCTGCTGAGCTGAGAGAAAAGTATCTCGCTAAGTAATTTGAGTATTTTTAAAACAGACATCCGATTCGGGTGTCTGTTTTTGTTTTTCTTACGGGACGCCGAGGGCGTCGTCCCCTACATTACAAAAAGGCAAATCAAAAAGCACCCCGTATGGGGTGCTTTTTATTTATATTGGTTTTAAATTATGCGTAGAGTGGATACTTTGCGCAGAGCTTTTCAACGTCAGCGCGGATGGAGTCTGCGTTTTCGAAGTCTGTTACTGTTCTGTAGATGCAGTCAGCAATGATCTTCATATCTTCTTCAACAAAGCCGCGGCTTGTTACAGCTGCTGTACCGATTCTGATACCGCTTGTTGTGAATGGGCCCTGTGGGTCGTTAGGAATGGAGTTCTTGTTAACTGTGATATAAACTTCGTCAAGACGCTTTTCAAGTTCCTTACCTGTGATTTCGAAGTTTCTGAGGTCGAGGAGCATGAGGTGGTTATCTGTGCCGTTGGAAACGAGCTTGAAGCCCTTTTCCATAAGTGCATCTGCGAGAGCAGCACAATTCTTTACAACCTGGTCGATGTACTTCTTGAAATCTTCAGAAAGAGCTTCGCCGAAGCAAACTGCCTTAGCTGCGATAACGTGTTCGAGAGGACCGCCCTGAGAGCCTGGGAATACAGCCTTGTCGATAGCCTTTGCAAGTTCCTTCTTGCAGAGAATCATACCGCCACGTGGACCGCGAAGTGTCTTATGAGTTGTTGTTGTAACAACGTCTGCATAAGGAACAGGAGACATATGTGCGCCTGTTGCAACGAGACCTGCGATGTGAGCCATGTCAACCATAAAGTATGCGCCGACTTCCTTAGCGATAGCGCCGATCTTTTCAAAGTCGATCTTTCTTGGGTATGCAGATGCGCCTGCAACGATGAGCTTTGGCTGGCTTTCGATAGCGATTCTGCGGAGTTCTTCGTAGTCGATGAAGCCGTCATCATTTACGCCGTATGGTACGAAGTTATAGAGCTTACCGCTCATGTTAACTGGAGAACCGTGTGTAAGGTGACCGCCGTGAGCGAGGTTCATACCGAGAACTGTGTCGCCTGGCTGAATAAGTGCGAAGTATACAGCCATGTTAGCCTGAGCACCGGAGTGTGGCTGAACGTTAGCGTGATCTGCGCCAAAAATCTTCTTTGCTCTTTCGATAGCGATATTTTCAACGATGTCAACGAATTCGCAGCCGCCGTAGTATCTCTTTGCAGGATAACCTTCAGCGTACTTATTTGTAAGAACGCTGCCCATAGCTGCCATAACAGCCGGGGAAACGATGTTTTCGGAAGCGATGAGCTCGATATTTCTCTGCTGGCGCTTGAATTCGAGATTCATAGCTTCGCCGACTTCCTTGTCGTAGTTAGTTACAAAACCAATTGTGTCCATTAAATCTTTGAACATGATAATGCACTCCTTTAATAATTTATTTTACTTGCCATAATTTATTATTTTCAACAGCGTAATCGAGGACTCCGCTGCGTTTACACATTAAATCAAATGCCTTTTCTGCATCGGAAATAATCTTATTTTCATCAGCCATTGTCAGCTTTCTGTTTTCCATGACAACCTTGCCGTCAACGATTGTATGGCTGACATCTGCGCCTGTTGCATGATTTACAATACGCTGGACAGGCATAACTCCCCACGGAGCAAGATGAGGCTGGTGGCAGTCGATAATTATAATATCTGCCTTCTTCCCCACTTCCAGCGAGCCGATTTCCTTTTCCTTGCCCATGGCCTTTGCCGCTCTTATCGTAATCATTTCGAGGACAAGACCCGCATGAAGCATATTGGAATTATGGAAAAATCCCTTATGCAAAAAGCTGAAAAGTTTGATATCCTTGAGAAGATCAAAGCTTCTGTCAGGCGCTGTGCCGTCTGTTGCGACTACGACATTTACGCCGTTTTCAAGCATTTCAACCGCAGGACATCTGACATTGACATTGGCATTTGTGGAAGGACCATGACAAACCGAAACATCATGCTTTGCCATAATCTCCCATTCCTTTTCAGACATACCTGTCGAATGAGCCAAAAACATCTTTGCGCCGAATACCTCAGGAGAGGTTTCCATCATAAAAAGCATATCGCCTGCATATGAATGGGAATGAATAACCGTATCAAACTCTTTGGAAAGCTGATACATGAACTTATTCTGCCTGATATTGAGCTCGTCAAGGTTGTCCCTGTTTCTGCCCATTCTCGACGGCATAACGATGAAATCGCATCGGTCATACTTACCCTTAAAAGCTTTGAGCGCCTTTGGAGCAAAATCAAATGCAGTTTCAGGTGTTACTTCATAGGCTGTGTATTCGTTAAGCGAATGCCACTTTCTTGCCGGCTTATTCCATACAGGATTAGGGCAGCCTGCGCCTGTCACATGGCGGATGCCTGTTTCAAGTGTGCCTTCGATATGGCTCTGCACCACATCAAGGTCGCCTACTCTGACAGTATTGCCTATCATTGAAACGCCTGTTGTAACGCCGAATTTAATTCTTTCAGCCGCAGCAAGAGCGCCTTCTGCTCTCCAGAATTCGTTATCGGAAAACTTATGGTAGATGCCTTCTGCCATAGGCTCCCATCCGTCACCAAGATGCTCGCCCAATGTTTTTGTCAGGCAGTGTCCGCCGTGACCGTGGGTATCGATAAGCCCCGGAAGGACGGCATTGCCATTGGCATCAATGACTTTTTCGGCTGTAATATTTTCATCAAGCGACTCCATGTCGCCGATAAGAGCAATCTTATCATCCTTTACAGCAACAAAGCCATTCTTATAAATATTGTGCTTTTCATCCACAGTGATAACTGTTCCGTTTTTTATGAGAAGGTCAAACATAATATACCTCGCTTGCAACCAAAACAGGTGATTATACTATATTTAATATTATATCATTATAAATATATAAAATCAACTAAATTTTATGCGAAAATTGCTTGAAAATTTCGTCAAAGTATGCGATAATATACGTATGTAATATTTACATAGTCAGGAGTGTTATTATGTTAAAAAAACCAACAGTCGGTATGCGTGTCATTAAGACAGCTATTGCCACAAGCCTTGTTGCTATCGTATACTTCCTTATCGGAAGAAACCCAACGTTTGCTTGTATCGGTGCAGTTTTCGGAATGGACAACTACACTGCAACTTCCCACAATACAGTAGGTAACCGTTCCACAGGTACTATCCTCGGCGCTATCCTCGGCACACTTTGTTATGTTGCTGCTATGCATTTCTCTGACCCTGTCGGAAAGACTGTCATCATCTTCTTCGGTGTTATCGGTCTTATCGTAGTTGCTCAGATTTTCAACGCTGCAGGCGCTATTCAGTCCGGTTCTGTTATGTTCTTCATTCTTATGCTGAACACACCTGCTGATACATACGTGCCTTACGCTATCAACCGTGTTATCGACACTATCATCGGTGAACTTGCAGCTTTCTCCATCAACTACATTATCCCACCATACCACAGACCAACTATTTCTCAGGTTCTCCACGATCGTTAATTCAACGGAAATTATTAAAGGATACTCAAACGAGTATCCTTTATTTTTTGCATTTGTTGAACAATATAATAAATATGGATGGATTTTTCAGGCATGGCTTTGAGAATGCAAGCAGTACACAGGTATGCTTTTATTTGCCGCCAACCATCTATAGCTCATAAATGTGTCGTTGCTCTCCATAGCTTTTTCCCGCTGGAATACTCCCCAAAATATCAAGTCTGATAGTCATATCAAATAACTTCCGATACTTAGATACACCTCATCCGTCAGCCTTTGGCTGACACCTTCCCCTCAAGGGGAAGGCTTTTTTATTTTTATACAAAAATCCTGTCTTCAACCTGACATAATATTTTTGCTTACAGCTTAAGCGCTTTCTGATTATGCAGCTATGGTGTAGTCTTCTTTATACAAAAAAGCGGTGCTTCATTCGAAACACCGCTTTTGTTTTTCATTTACTTACCGGCAGGACTGCAGGAACCGGAACAACCGGAGCATCCGGAACAGGAGCCTTTGCAGGAATTATCTTCTGCTGCAGCCTTGGCTGCCTCTCTCCTTTTGGCACATTCGCCCGCCATCGGGCAGCCTACGCAGGCTGTACCCTTTTTCTTTTCCTTTGCAATATATCCGATTGCCAGTCCGACGATAAGTGCAACTATGGCTATCAGAATGATATCTGTCATACCGATTTCTCCTTTATTATGTAAGAGATGAATTACTTCTTAAGTGCGTACTGTGCATCGAGCTTCTTGTCTGCCTTCTTGATGAGGCTGATGATGAATGCTGCGATAGCTGCTGTTACGATGAGACCCGGGAGGAAGCCCTGACCGAGTGTACCAGCTGTGATAAGTGTACCGATCTGGTATACGAGGAATGCAACAACATAGCCTGTTGCGAACTGGAGACCTACGCCGCCCCAGAACCACTTCTTATCGTTGATTTCGGAGTTCATAGCACCGAGAGCAGCGAAGCAAGGTGGTGTGAAGAGATTGAACATAAGGTATGCAAGAGCTGCAACCTTTGTGAGGCCGAAGATAGCTGCAACTTCTGTTGCACCGCCAACGAGAGCGAGTTCTTCTGTATCGATGAAGTTTGTTACGCCGTAGCAAACTGCGAGTGTACCAACAACGTTTTCCTTAGCGATAAAGCCCGTAACTGCTGCTGCAGCAAGCTGCCATGCGCTGAAGCCGAGTGGGATGAGAATGAATGCAACTGGGTTTGCGATAGATGCGAGGATGGATGTGTGTTCCATGCCTTCTTCAACGAGCTGGAAGCTCCAGTTGAATGCCTGCATGATCTGAACAACTGTATTACATACGAGGATAACTGTACCAGCCTTTACGATGTATGCCCAGCCGCGGGAACACATGGAAAGGAATGCTCTCTTGAGGCTTGGAATCTTGTATTCTGGGAGTTCAATGATGAAGAAGGACTTTCTGTTCTTGTGGCCAGCGATCTTGTTAACGAGGAGAGCGCCGAAGAAGATGAGAAGGATACCTACGAAGTACATGAGTGTACCTACCCAGGAAGCATCCTCAAAGAATGCGCCTGCAAAGAGTGCGATAACAGGAAGCTTAGCGCCGCAAGGCATAAATGGAGCGAGCATTGCAGTAGCTCTGCGTTCTCTTTCATTACGGATTGTGCGGCAAGCCATAACGCCTGGGATTGCACAGCCTGTGCCGATTACGAATGGGATAACAGACTTACCGGAAAGGCCGACCTTCTTGAAGATAGGGTCGAGAACAACGCTGACTCGTGCCATGTAACCGCAGTCTTCGAGGAGAGCGATTAGGAAGTACATTACCATAACCAGTGGAAGGAAGCCTACAACTGCGCCGACGCCGCCGATGATGCCGTCAACGAGGAGAGCCTGAAGGAGTGGGGAGCTGTTTTCAACAAGACCTGCAACCCAGCCCTGGAATGTTTCGATCCAGCCGACAAGTGTGTCAGCGAGGAATGGACCGAATGTAGACTGTGAAATATCAAATACGAGGAACATTACGACAGCAAAGATTGGAATGCCGAGCCACTTATTTGTGAGAACTGCGTCAATCTTATCCTGTGCATTGTGCTGGTTTGTCTGAACCTTACGCTTTTCAACGGAAGAAACGATCTTGTTTGTGAAGTCGAAGCGCTTCTTGTCAGCCGCTACAACAGCGTCCTTGGAGTGAAGGTCGATATTGCCCTGGGAATATGGAGCCTTCTGTTCCTTGCCCTTGAGGGAAACTGCTGTCTTTACAAGTTCCATAAGGCCATTGTCAGAGCCCGATGTGGAAACTGTCTTTACAACAGGACAGCCAAGCTTTTCAGCGAGAGCCTTTTCGTCGATCTTTGTTTCCTTCTTGTCGTTGATATCGCTCTTATTGAGGGCAACTACAACAGGAACGCCGAGTTCGAGAAGCTGCGTTGTGAAGAACAGGCTTCGGCTGAGGTTTGTAGCGTCGACGATATTGATGATAACGTCAGGATTTTCATTCTTTACATAGCCGCTTGTGATGCTTTCTTCCGATGTGAATGGCGACATGGAATATGCGCCCGGAAGGTCAACAGCTATGAGCTCTTCACTGCCGTTATAATAGCTTTTCTTGATTGGGCTTTCTTTCTTGTCAACTGTAACGCCAGCCCAGTTACCGACCTTTTCATTTCTGCCGGTGAGAGCGTTATACATAGTGGTTTTACCACTGTTAGGATTACCTGCTAAAGCAATTCTCATTTGTTTTCCTCCTGTATACCTTATCTCTATAATAAATAAAAATAATAGACTTTATTGGTTAGCTTGTACTAACTTACCTGTAAAAAAGATGCGGCGGTATATGCCGCGCAAGGTAGTCGAGACTAACTCATCTTTTAAAAATATGTGGTGATATTTTCACCACTATATTCTTATGGCTTCCGCCAACTGATTGTCGATAGTGTATCTGCCGTCCTTGATGGAAACAACACAGCCGCCCTTGAGCTTGGAAATAACTGTGATTGGCTCACCTGCATAACAGCCGAGTGTGAAAAGGAATGCATCCATTTCTTCGTCATCTGTTACAATTTCTCTGACGATATATTCAACACCGATTTCAGCATTTCTAAGATCCATATATGCCTCCGGATATTCGGTTAGCGTCCGCTAACCTTTACTATTGAAAGTATACCACGGTGTTCATCATTTGTCAAGGCAGAATCTGGATTTTTTGAAATTATTTTTCAGACAAAAAGAAACAGTACAGCGGCTTTCGTCACTGTACTGTTTATAGTATAGATTTTTACTTTACCTTGAGAGCTCTTGTTGCGTTGAGGATAGCGATGAGAGCTACGCCAACGTCAGCGAAGATAGCAAACCAGATGGATGTGATGCCGAATACGCTGAGGATGAGAATGAGAGCCTTTGTGCCGAGAGCAAATACGATGTTCTGCATAACAACACTTCTTGTCTTCTTTGCACAGCGAAGTGCAAGAGGAAGCTTCTTGAGGTCGTCATTCATGATAACGATGTCGGCAGCTTCGATAGCGGCATCAGAGCCGATACCGCCCATTGCCATACCGATATCTGCACGAGCGAGAACTGGCGCGTCGTTGATACCGTCGCCTACGAATACTGTCTTGCCCTTGGAGTTTTTAAGGATAGCTTCGACAGCTGTTACCTTATCCTGCGGCATAAGTTCAGCCTTATAATCTGTGATGCCGATTTCCTTGGCAATAATTTCAGCTACTTCTGCTCTGTCGCCTGTGAGCATTACGAGGTTGTGTACGCCTTCAGCCTTGAGCTCCTTAAGAGCTTCCTTTGTTTCCTTCTTGAGGTTATCACTGATGGAAACAGAGCCAAGGAACTTTCCGTTCTTTGCTACATAGACAACTGTTGTGCCGTCCTTGACTTCGTCTGCCTTTATGCCGAAGGATTCCATAAGCTTGATGTTACCGGAGAGGAGAACATCTTCGCCCTTTGTTGCCTTGATACCCTGACCTGCGATTTCTTCGATAGCGTAGTCTTCGATTTCCTTATCGCCGTAGTATTCTCTGATGGAAATTGCGATTGGGTGGTTGGAATGCTTTTCGCAGATAGCTGCATTCTTTACAACTTCGTCTTCGCTTACGCCATTTGGATTTACAGCGCTGACGGAGAACTTACCTTCTGTGAGAGTACCTGTCTTGTCAAATACGAATGTTGTTACACCATTGAGCGCTTCAAGATAGTTGCCGCCCTTGACGAGAACACCGTTTCTTGCCGCGCCGCCGATGCCGCCGAAGAAGCTCATTGGGATGGAGATAACAAGCGCACATGGACAGGAAATGATGAGGAAGTTGAGCGCTCTGTAGAACCATGTTGTGAATGTATCGAAGCCGAAGAAAATTGGTGGAATAACCGCAACTGCGATAGCACTGTATACAACAGCAGGTGTATAGATTTTTGCAAACTTTGTGATGAACTTTTCGCTTTCAGCCTTATTGGAGCTTGCGTGTTCAACCATTTCGAGGATCTTGGAAACTGTGGAGTCGCCGAATGTGGAAGTTGTTTCAACTTCAAGGAGACCTGACTTATTGATAGAGCCGGAGAGAACCTTATCGCCTTCTGCAACGTCTCTTGGAAGACTTTCGCCTGTGAGAGCAGATGTGTCAAGGCTGGAGCTGCCCTTTCTGATAATGCCGTCGAGAGGAATCTTTTCGCCCGGCTTTACAAGAATGATGCTACCGATATGTACACTTTCAGGAGAAACTGTGATTGTTTCGCCGTTTTTGAGAAGGTTTGCATAGTCAGGACGAATATCCATAAGGCTTGCAATGTTGCCTCTGGAGCGTGCAATTGCGATGTTCTGGCAGAGTTCACCGATGCCGTAGAAGATGAGAACTGCAACTGCTTCTGTGTATTCACCGATAGCAAATGCGCCGACCGATGCAATACCCATGAGGAAGTTTTCGTCCATGAAGTTGCCCTTTTTTATGCCTCTGAACATAGCGCCGAGAACTTCATAGCCTGCAAGTACATAAGCAACAAGGAAAAGTGCAATGGAAACCAGCTTGATCGGAACAAGATTTGCCGCTACAACAATGCCGAACGCAATGAGGAGACGGATAACAAAGGACTTGGAGTCTTCTCTTACTACGCCGTGGTCGTGACCGCAGCCACAGCCGTCACCGTGCTCATGGTCATGTCCGCAGGAGCAGCCGTGATCGTGGTGATGATGATCGTGAGAATGGGAATGACCGTGGTCATGTCCGCAAGTGCAGGCACCTGCAATAGATGCTGTGAATGCAGCCTTATCCTTGCTCAAAGCAAACTTGGAATGGCTGTGGCCATGATCATGTCCGCAGGAACAGGATTCGCCGTGGTCGTGATGGTGTTCGTGCTCGTGGCCATGATCGTGTCCGCAGGAGCAAGTATGTTCGTGCTCGTGGGAATGGTCGTGGCCGCAGGAACAGGATTCGCCGTGGTCGTGATGGTGTTCGTGCTCGTGGCTATGATCGTGACCGCAGGAGCAGGATTCACCATGTTCGTGATGGTGGTGATGTTCATGACCGTGGTCGTGACCGCAGGAGCAAGTATGTTCGTGCTCGTGGGAATGGTCGTGACCGCATGAACAAGTCTTCTTTTCTTCGTTCATATTTATCCCCCTATCTGTGCATCAGGTGCATGATGCCCATTTCAAATATTTCTTTTACGTGGTCGTCGTCAAAGCTGTAAAATACATGTTTTCCAACTTTTCTCGACTTTACAAGGCGGTTGAGCTTTAAAACTTTAAGCTGATGGGACACCGCCGACTGGGTCATACCCAGATTTTCCGATATATCGCACACACATTTTTCGCTGCCTTCCAGCTCGAAAAGTATGCGCAGTCTTGTTTCATCGCCCAGCGTTTTGTAAAAATCCGCAAGGTCATCGAACTTATCAAACATATTATTTTCCTTTCGATATATGAATAACTGTTCATATGTATAATACACTACAGTACAATATTTGTCAATATACTTTCAGGATATATGAACAAATATTCATATATCAAATAAAAGATCAGAGCAGGCATAAAAACCTGCTCTTGTTTTAACTTCTGTTTTTCAGACAAAACCCCTATATATAAAACGGAAAGCTCCGTAATATATATTATTCAATGTATGATTTTATGTTAATTATAAGCTGTTCTTTTGTATTCAGCTCAGGATTTTCGATGACATCACTGAGAAGCTTGTTCAGAATCACACCTGTCTGCTCCCCCTTTATGCCGAGCTGAGCAAGGTCTCTGCCGTTTACCGCAAGGTCTTTCAGTCTGTAAGGATGATTTCTTATAAGCTCAATTCTTTCAAGCGTAGCATTATTGCCCTTGAAACGCAAAAGATTTACTGTATTTTCATAGCCTATCTTATTCATCATACGGCGAAGCTGTGTATCGGTTTCAAGATTTGCTTGAGCATTTTCGATGATTTTTGTAATTTTATCAATGTCATCATTGGAATATTTGAGATTTTTAAGAATAAATCCGGCATTATCCCCTGTCTGCAAAAGCAATGCTGAAAGCTTCAATATACGGTTATTTTCAGTTTTTCTGAAAAGCGACAGCATTTCAGCCTTATTGATATTTTCAAGCTGAGGAATGATATGGCAGAAAATACTGTAGTATCTGTCAAGAATATCTGCCGCACCGGCACTGACAGTCAGCTTATCAAGCTCGTCATTGATGCGTTCTTTTGCTATATTATCCAGCATAAAAATGCACTTTTCAAGGGCTTTTGCCGTATTTTCCTCAATTTCAAAGCCAAAACGGGCAGCAAATCTCAGAGCACGCATAATGCGCAGACCATCTTCAGTAAAGCGCCTTTCGGCATTGCCAACCGCCTTTATCAGCTTATTTTCAATATCGTTCACACCGCCGAAGCCATCGAAAAAGCCATCTTTCATTGAATACGCCATGGCATTTATTGTAAAATCGCGGCGTGAGGCATCCTCCATAATGCTGTCTGTGAAAGCGACTTCATCAGGGCGGCGGCCGTCTGCATAGCCTTTTTCGGTGCGCATTGTGGTGATTTCCACATGGTGAGTGCCCGAAACGACGGTAATTGTGCCGAATTTTCTGCCCAGTTCATAGGTTCGAAAATCCCTGAACACTTCGAGAGTCTGCTCAGGAGTGCTTGAAGTTGTCACATCATAATCGTGAGGCTCAATACCCATAAGAATATCACGGACACAGCCGCCAACTATATATGCGGAAAAACCGTTCTGATAGAGCATATCGAGAACGGTTTTTATTTCATTTGGAATGATAATTTCTTTCATTACATAAAACTCTTTTTGCAAAAAATACAGTTTCCGCCCTTATCCAGCTTTCCGCCCATACCGAGAAGCATAAACTTCCCGTCAGACGTAAAAAC
>JAFSBG010000136.1 GCA_017441945.1 Clostridia bacterium | reverse complement strand
GGCATGGAAACCCGCCCCTACGCACAATCCTTGTAGGGTGCGGCAAAGCCTCCCTTGCCTAAAGGGAGGGGGACCACCGAATGGTGGTGGAGGGATTCAATGACGCACCGCCTATCCAATGTGACTTGTCACACCTTGTACGCTTAATTTTCTACATGGACGAGCAATGCTCGCCCCTACAAAATAGTCCACGAAACCACTATTACATGCACAAGTGATGCCATACGCTATGCGATTACATACACCTGCGGTGATTACATTCACGCTTCGCGTGACAGCTCGCTCACGCTCACTACCACACAGCCACCACAACATTCTCGTCCGTGCCCATATAGACAAGGCAATTTGCCCCTTCATAGAGAGTCGTCGTGCCAACATGGCTGGCAAAACGCACGCTTGCCGTCTCGCCCATAATCTCCACGCTGACCGGCTCAACGTGAATCGTCCCCTCGGCAAATGGGACTGCGTTACTTTTCTGCGACCTCATCAGCCGCACGATATCATAATAAGGATTCATGCTTCACCTCGATTTCTGTTGTATGCACGCCGCCTGACACAATATGGCGCACACTTTCAATGGCGTATCGCCCCTCAAGCCCGAAACGGGCAAGATTAAACTCCACCATTCGACCCTTTTTCACCCCAAACTCGCCGCCCATCAGAATCTTCGCCGAGCGTTTCATGCCCTGAAGCATCTCCTTTGCAACGGCAGACGAGCTTTCATTTCTCGTAATCTGGCGATATTTATGATACTTTCCGTATTTTTCAATATCATCATTACTTTTAGTATTGTAAATTACCCGATGTTTCGAGTTTGTCAGGCTGACCATATTTACCATATCGGCTATGCTCTCCGCCGAGCGGATGTCGAAAATCATACTGCCCGAAAGGGCGATTTCCCCCTCGCCCACCTTGCGGATGTGGACCTTGCCCCCCTCAAAATCGACGAAATATCCCTCGCCATAGCTCATGTCAATGACCTCCTTCGCCGTCATGCCGCCGTAGGAAGCAAAGCTTCGGCAGGTCTTAGCAGGCAGATTCCCTGCGGATAACCCCACCTGACTGAGCACTTTTCGACCATTTGCGGCAGCACTCGACGAGAAAATCCCAAAAACATCATTTTTCGCCAGCAAATTACTCTTTTCTACAGCGGTAATCTCAAAAACGCACTCCTTGCCCACAACGCCAACCTCAATGATATTTCCGCGGAAAATCTCCCCCTCATTTTCAAGGACAACCTCGTTTCCGCAATAGGCGAAAATCGGCGGAAGATAGCCGTCGTGATTTTCAAAAACCACCTGAGCTGTCAGCACGGCAGACGCCGCATAAATATTGTCCTCCAGAGTCAGCTCTGTGCAGAGGGCTGTAAAGTCGCGTCCATTTACAATCAGCTTCATATCTTTATCACGCTCCCTATTCTCAGCTTTCGCACATCCCTGATGTTGTTTTTTTCCTTCAGCTCCTGCCACTTATATGGCGTGCCGTAATACATCTTGCTTATCGCCCAGAGAGTGTCCCCCTTACGCACCACATGGGTGCGGCTGCCGGCTGTATTTTCGCTCACTTCGCGTTCATAGAGCTTGTCGCTGTCGGCATTGGAAACCAGAAGTGCCGTCACAAATCTGTACTGGACAAGGGAGAGTAAAATCTCCACATCGCCGTCGCCCTCATGGAAAATCTCGGCAAAATCCTCGATTAAAAAGGCTTCGTTGATGTCTGTACCCGAAATCACAAGGCGCATCGGCTTGCGTGAATCCTGCCACATTTTGATAAGGCGGATAATCTCATCAGGGGGCGTAAACTCGGCATTTGAAATATACCAGTCGGCATTCCTCGGCAGGAAGGTGTTGATAGTCACCCGTCTTAAACCCTCGCCGGCCGAAAGATTAAGCTCCTTGCCCTCGATGGAAATATACTTTTTTGTATTCTGCGGACGGGTGATACGAATATTTTTCGGCGTGACATAGAGCGAAAACATATACTCGCCGTTATTGAAGCTCATAGTCACCTTTCTTGTCAGCTCCATAGCCACCTCCTACATATTTTCGGCGGCAAGGCGAAGCTTATAGGCAAGCATTGTGACAATATCCTCCATATTTCGCCCTGTTTCGATATTTTCCGCCGTAATTTTTGATTTTGTGACATTTGCTGGCACATTATGACGGCTTTCGCCATTATTCTCCACAGCCTGACCTTCTTCGCCATAATCTGCCATATTATGATAATTTTCGGCAGGGTATGACAAATCACGGCTGATTTCGTCAAAAACCTCGTCTGCGCCAAAGGCAGGCAGGTCATTTTTATAGAGATTTACACGGCTCGTGCCCAACCCCGAAATCTCTCTGATATAGCGGTATGCCGCGTTGACATCGGAAGCCTCCACAGCCATTGTGAGGTCGAGAGGGGAGAAAATCGCCCCCTCCTTATAAAGCCGCTCGCCCTCCTCATGAAGGGCAGGACAGGCAAGATAGAGGGCATAACGCGCTCCGTCTGTGCCTTTCATACGGCGGCACTCCTCAAGCTCGTCCTCACTGAGTGGCTTGACTTCTGTGCGGATGCCCAGGCGCTCGAACTCGATTTCGTAGCTGTTTTTCTTTAAAAACTCGCCGAACATTTAGTTCACCGCCTCGATAGATGCAAGATTTTCAAGAGAGGACGGAGTGAAGCGGAACTTCACTACCTGCTCGTTGATCTTGCCAGTTTCATAGTTGATAAGCGGAATATCATTCAGAGCAATACCGCCGATGCGGTAACGCTCTTCGTTTCCGCCCACAGAGTCAGGGTCCTTTAAGGCTGTCATAATAGTAAGGCGCACATCCTGCCCCTTTTTAGCCTTGTCGACCACATCGTAAAAACGGGTGTAAACCTGGCGCAGCTTCAGCTCGCCCTCGCCTTTAAGCCCTGTCAGCTTGCTGTCCACATCAATGCCGATCTGCACATCGCTTCGCTGAGCCTTGACGGCGATTTTAATGTACTGAGCCTCGGCAACTCTGTCGCCGTCCACCCAGATATCGGCAAATGAACCCGATAAAATCCTGTTTGCTGTAATCATAAGTTAATTTTCCTTTCTCACCCCACCCTTGCCTCCCCTTGTCATTCATACCCCAGACGGCAAGCCGTCCGGGGACCCCATTATCGGAGAGGTGTCACGCAAATGCGTGACGGAGGGGTAGTAATAAATGTTAATGAATCATATTAAAATCCCTCGGACGAGCAATGCTCGCCCCTACAAAATAATCCACGAAAACCACTTCGTAGGGGAGGGACTCCGTGCCCTCCCGTGCCTCCCCTGTGAATTCACCCCACAAAGCAGGCTTTGCGGGGACCCCATTATCGGGGAGGTGTCAATCGCAGATTGACGGAGGGGTTGTTACTTACCTAATAGCCCAATATGCCGTAGGCACCAATTACATACACAAGTGATGCCATACGCAAGGCGATTACATACTGCTACGCAGATATAAGGTGTTGCTCCGCAACTGATTTATTAAGCGGGCGGGGATGGAACCACCGCCCCTACAAAATAATCCCTTGTAGGGACGACGCCCTCGGCGGTCCGCCCTATCCAATGCATCGCAGATGCCTTAACTGCGCCACAGGTGCAATTTCACAATGTGAAGCATTATTTCACTGCGTCAGCATTTTAGCTCGCACCCTGCGAATTTAGCTGCGCCTGCGGCGCTACATCTCAATTCCAAACACAATGTCTTCCATTGCGTCGACAAAGCGGATATTGCCCTCGAGATAGACGTATGAACCTGTATTCGCCTTCAGAATCTCCATCTCGCTCATGTCCTGAGTGTCAACGCCGTGAGCAATAAGATAGCCTCGCTGCCCCTCAAGGGAAATGCCCACCTTATTCTCATAGCTCTTGTCGAGCACACTCTCGCCCAGGCCCTCAAAATAGCCCGAAATGGCAATGCAAAGCAGAAGCTTTGAATCGTAGTCATTCTTCACCTTGCCAATGTAGCCATCCTCAAGGGAAGCCTTGATGTCTGTGAGAATCGTGTCCATGCTCTCCATAATGCGAATCTTCTTCATGTCGTCGCTGGCAGCGCCCGACACAAGATTGTTGACACCGCGGCCGATTTTATAGCCTTCGCTGTCACGGACAAGGACGATTCTGCCCTTGTCGACCTCGCTGTCCTCGTCATTTTCGGCAGAATATTCAACAATATCCGCCATTCTGCGGTATGTGATGCTCTCGCCAAGGGGCAGATAGCAAAGCATACCCACAAGGCTTGGTACAAGCTCTGCCTGAGTGTAAGTATTCTCATCCCCTGCAAACTTCACCATAGCCTTTGCAGGCACAACAAAGGCAGGGTCGTTGAAATCATACTCATAAGGCACGACAGCCTTGACATAATTCCCCTTTTTTCGCTGATTTGCAACATAATTCTTCAAAAAACCACCCTCAAAAGCCTCGTCGCATACGCCAAGCCAGTTGAAGCTTACGCCTTTGAGGGCATTTTCCGCATTTGCAACATCATCAACGCAGACGCAGATAATCTTGCGTACACCCTCGTTAAAGCATCGCTCAAGAGCTGTAAGCTCATTTTCGCTGTGCACAGAGCTGTCGATTTCCGAAAAGCTCTTGTATTCCTTAATCAAATCCTCGCCCTCAGCCCTTTTGAACAAAAGGCAGGCAACGCCTTTCTGGCTGCGCTTGATTGCGCTTGTGCCCTTTGCCTTAAAGCTGATGGCTATCTGTGGTAATCCCATTTGTACCTCCTGAAATAATATTGAATGTAAAGTTTCCCATAAGCTGGCTTTCTGGTGTTTCTCTCTCAAGAGTGTCACAAAACCGCACAGTAAAGGCAACGGTCTCGCTCCCCTCCTTCTTGGTGTCTCTCACTTCGAGAGGCACGAAACGACGGTCAGCCACTTCAAAATATGGGAAAATGCTGTCATAAAGCCGCTTTTTCATAGTGCCGTTTTCGCTTTCAAGCTTTGAATGGAAAATCACTATCGTCACTTCAAAAGCCTTTTCAAGCTGACGCCCGCCGTCAATGATTTTGCTCTCCTTTTCGGTGACAATCAGGGCATAGCCGCTATTTGCCTTGCCCTCAAAGCGGTCAGCGACAGTTAAGTAATTGGTCATTCGCTCAATTCGGTCTTTAAGAGCCTCCTTGAAGCTTTCAGCCGTAATCATTCCTCCCTCACCTCCTCAATATCCACAACGCATACGCTGTGGGAATCGTAATAGAAGCTGTCGGAGGCGATGCCGACAAAAATCCTGCCTGCGTGGTTGATTTCCACCCTGTCGCCCAGAAGGAAGGTCACATCAGGGGCGGCATAAAGGCGGAGCCTGTAATTTACGGCAGGCGTAACGCTGTCGGCGTTCATTGGTGTGGGCGAATGTGTGTGAGCCGAGCGGGAAAGAGCGCAGGGAATGTTGTCGTAAACAATTTCCTCATGCTCATTCACGCCACTATAAATAACGCGCAAAACCCTCGCCCGGTCTGTGTAAGTTGATGCAATAATGTTTCTCGTAAGTTTTCTCCTTTCTGATGCTGAAATGAAGCCTTCCCCTACACACAAGCCCCTGTAGGGACCGGCGTCCTCGACGGTCCGCGGGCGGGCATGCTGAATCCCTCCACCATCTTCGATGGTCCCCCTCCCTTTAGGCAAGGGAGGCAACCGCCCCTACAAAATAATCCACTAAAAACTGTGCCGTAGGGGAGGGTCTCGCGACGCGAAGCTAGTGCTCTGGAGTATGCCCTCCCGCAGATAAAGTAATAAGTAAAGTGAATAGTGAAGAAGTGCGGCGTGACAAGTCACATTGAATAAGCGGACGAGCAATGCTCGCCCCTACACACAAGTCCTTGTAGGGACCGGCGTCCCCGACGGTCCGCCCTATTTAATCCGCCCACGACACCTTTACGTTTGCTTTGCAAACATATCGCATTCCGAAGGGATATATCGCTCAGCGAAGCTGAATATCGCGTGCAAAGCACATATCGCACCTCCAATTCATTCATTTAAATCGCCCTCATTCTCACAAATGCTCCAAGCTCACCTTTCACATTGTCCTTATCGGAATAAGTCACCGAAACATCGCCGCGAGTCAAGCTCTTTACCCCCTTTTCGCCGCCGTTTCTCATCATATCGGCAAGAATAAGCGCCAGCGCCCCCTCCATCTTATAAGGCACATCGTCGCGGTTGCAGTAAGCGAGAGCATTGAGCAGAGCCACATCAAAAAGGGCATCGACACGGTCATTCATCTCCATGCCGCTGAGGGCGAGAGCGCCTGAAATAATGCGCTCCCTTGCCCCCTCCATTTCAAAAACAACGCCCATATTACTGAGCTGCGTGAACAGCCACAGCGCACACCTTGTTCTTAGGCACAAAAAGGTCGTAAAGATAACGTGCCTGAATTGCTGTGCCGTCGAAAAGCTGATTTTCCTCAGGTGGGAACTGCTTGAGGCTGTCGATTTTGGAAACGGCAAGCGGAGCATCAAAGGATGCCACAACGAAGTTGAGATACTTGCCGGAATCGGACTTTGTGATGCCGCCTGCTGTCTGGCTGTCGCGGCCTGTGAGAATGGAAATTTCAGTCACCATACGGCTCTTTGGAGCGAAAATGCAGGCAAGATCGTTGACATACATTACATTTTCGTATTCAATGCCGTTGATTTCAGCCTTTTCGCCGAAAGTGATCTGGCTGAATGTGCCGTTAGATGCCTCCATAAATGCGCTCTTGAGCTCCTGATTGATGATGGCAACAAAGCCTGTGAGCTGTTCGGAGGAGTTCTGCGCCGCAGTGAGAGTCTTGAGAAGCTCGCTCACGGCATTTTCCTTAGTGACAGCGCCTGTGAATACATTAGTATCGGAATAAGCGCCGTTGACAGCTGTGTTGTAAAGCTTGCAGATGCGGTATGTATCCATTTCACGTGCAAGCTGTGTGCGTGCAAACTCACGCATTACATTTTCGGCTGTCGCCATAAAGCCTGTGTCAGATGGAGCTGTGCGGTCGAGAGCGAACTTGACACCTCTGTCCATAAAGAGGGAGTATGCGCGCCACTTATTAGTAACAGCGCCCTGCGGATAAGCCGAGCCGTCTGTCTTTGTGGCATCGTAAGTGCCGAGACCGGTAGTACTGAGCTCGCAGATCTGAATATCCTTGCCGCCGTCAAACTTGACTGTGCCCGGGGCGGGCATCATCCACTGTGTAACAGAGGAAGCGCACATTTCCTCATCGATAAACTGCTGATAAACCTTTGCGTAATCCAACGCCATAATTATTTTCTCCTTTGTAATAGTAAGATTTTTTGCGGTCATGAGCCGCTCTTTCGTAGCTACAAGCATATTCTATATCTTTTCAGCGAAATAACTAAACGAAACACTTCGTAAAAACATTTCGCCTGTGCCAAAGCAAGCTTTGGAATGAATTGACTTCGTTACATTTAATAGACGGGCGGGCACAGAGGCACCGCCCCTACAACCGTTCTTTCGTGGTCAATCCGTAGGGGAGGGTCTCCGTGCCCTCCCGCCTATCAAATCCGCCGCAGGCACACAAAATAAAAAAAGCCCCCCTTGCCTAAAGGGGGATGTCCGCAGGACAGGGGGGGATATACCTATTCAATGTGACTTGTCACACATCAATTCTTCGCTTACTTCCACGGACGAGCAATGTTCGCCCCTACGCACAAGCCCCTCGCCTCCCTCTGACGAGGGAGG
>JAFSBG010000135.1 GCA_017441945.1 Clostridia bacterium | reverse complement strand
GCTCGCCCTTGATAAGCTGATACCACATCTCCACATGGGAAGCGAATGTCCGGAAGGTCTGCCATGTAATAAACTGGGCAAATCCGCAATGATGGTCATGGCTGTCGCCCTGCACAATCTGCCGGAAGGCATGGCTGTCGGCGTTGTTGTTGCAGGCTGGCTGACAGGCAGCGAGACCATTTCCGCAGCGGCAGCGCTCACACTTTCTCTCGGTATAGCTCTGCAGAATCTGCCTGAAGGTGCAATCATTTCAATGCCGCTCAAGTCCAATGGCATGAGCAAGGGAAAGTCATTTACATACGGCGTATTGTCGGGCATTGTCGAGCCGATCGGCGCGATTATGACCATACTTATGGCAAGATTTGTAGTGCCGCTTCTGCCATATCTTTTGTCTTTCTCGGCAGGCGCAATGCTCTATGTTGTTGTCGAAGAGCTCATTCCTGAAATGTCAGAAGGGGAGCACTCCAACATCGGCACGATTTTCTTTGCCGTCGGCTTCACACTTATGATGATGCTCGATGTGGCATTGGGGTAAAAAGTGCACTTCGTGCAGCGATATGTGCTCCGCACGCGATATTGCTTTGCAGCGATATATTCCTGTGGAATGCGATATATTTTCCAGAGGAAAATATTAAGGTGTCTGCGACGCAATTTATAGACTTGAGACATCTCATCCGCTTCACTAAGTTCAGCACTTTCTCCTCAAGGAGAAGGCTTCGGACCGTCGGGGACGCCGGTCCCTACAAAAGTGAATTAAAATTATAAAACAAAAAGAGCAAACGGAAAATCCGTTTGCTCTATATTTATCTTTATAAGCTTTGAATTACAAAGCAGCCTTTGCCTTTTCTACGAGAGCTGTGAAAGCCTTTGGATCGTTAACAGCGATTTCAGCGAGCATCTTGCGGTTGAGAGCGATGTCAGCCTTCTTGAGACCGTTGATGAAACGGCTGTAGTTGATGTCGTTGAGCTTGCAAGCAGCTGTGATACGTGTGATCCAGAGTCTTCTGAAGTCACGCTTCTTGTTCTTTCTGCCAACATAAGCGTACTTGAGGGACTTCATAACCTGCTGGTTAGCAACCTTGAAGTGGTTCTTCTTTGCGCCCCAGTAGCCCTTAGCGAGTTTAATGATCTTCTTTCTTCTCTTGCGCGTCATCATTGCGCCTTTTACTCTTGCCATATCTATTTATCTCCTTCTGATCTAGTTAAAAAAGTGGTGTTCTGATTGATTACATGTAAGGTACGAGGCGCTTTACATTTGCAGATGTTGTAGAGCCGAGGTAAGAAGCCTTACGGAGATGTCTCTTCTGCTTTGTGGACTTGCAGCCCTTAATGTCGTGACGGCGGTTAGCGCTGTTCATCTTAACCTTTCCGTTCTTTGTTACCTTAAATCTTTTCTTAGCACCGCTATGTGTCTTAATCTTAGGCATGGTACTTATTTCCTCCCTTTAATTTTACGGTTGTTTATTTCTTCTTGTCAGGTGCCAAAAACATGATCATCTGACGGCCTTCAAGCTTTGCTTCCTTTTCAAGGATACCAAAACCCTTCGCACCTTCGGCGAACTTCGCAAGAAGATCTGCACCTATCTGTGTGTGAGCCATTTCTCTGCCGCGGAATCTGACAGAAACCTTGACCTTGTCGCCGTTTGTCAGGAACTTCTGCGCAGCCTTAAGCTTTGTGTTGAAGTCGTTGACATCAATTTTTGGCGAGAAGCGGATTTCTTTAACTTCTACGACCTTCTGATTCTTCTTAGCTTCCTTTTCCTTTTTGATCTGCTCAAAACGGAACTTGCCGTAATCCATTACGCGGCATACTGGTGGTTCAGCCTTTGGCGCGATCATAACAAGATCGAGACCAGCCTTTTCAGCCTGTTCGAGAGCCTTAGCTGTTGCTACAATACCCATCTGGGCGCCGTCTTCGCCAATGAGACGTACCTCTTTGACGTGGATCTCTTCATTGATCAAATGTTCTTTCGTACTAATGGTTTAGCACCTCCTGAAAAATTAAAAAGCGAGCGGAAACCGCTCGCACATCTGCACACTAAATCCCCTTTGGGGAAGTTTGTCCAATGTTAACCCTTTCTTACGTTAAATGAGGGTGAGAAGCGGTTACTTCTACTTTCTTTTGCTTTAATATATTATCATATTGCACAGAAAATGTCAAGTGTTTTTTGCTAAAAATACCAAATATTTTCCGCTACACAAATATAATAAACTATTTCATACAAAAAATCAAGTATTTTTGCGTAAAATTATGCTTGTCAAGTATTTTATTTGCAAAACGCTTACAAATTTTACGGAAAAATTATGTTGAATCTGCCGAGCAAAAAGCTCTTTATTTTTTGAATAAAATATGCTATAATGTAGACAATAAATAAAGAACACAATGAATGGAGTTCCAAATGGAAAACAACGAATTCGGCGCTGACATCTATACTCTCACAGATCAGGACGGCAGAGAGGTTTCTTTCGAGCATCTTGACACTTATGAGATAAACGGTGAAACATATATGGCTTTTCTTCCTGCAAACGCAGATGACCTCGATTCTTACGACATCACTATCCTCAAGATAGAGCATGACGAAGAAGCTGATGAGGACATTTTAGTTTCCATCACAGACGAGGAAGAAGAACAGAAGATCTTCGCTATCTTTGAAGAACGCCTTGAAAATCTTTTCGAGGATGAAGAGGACGAAGAAGAATAAAATAGTTTAAAACCCTGCGGTATTCGCCATACACATAATTTAAATCCACAAACCTTTTAAAAGGGATTGCACGTTCACGATTCGTTTGCAGGCCTCCCGATGCTTGCGTTGGAAGTTGGAAGCAATTGAGATGAGTGACAGCTTGCCCACCTGCTTACCATAGCGGGTTTAAGATTGTGAAGCGGTACTCGCGGGGCTTTAATATTTAATTTAATGGGAGGCAGCTATGGCTGTCTTTTTCATTATGTCCGCGCGAGTACCGCTTATTCGCCGGGAGTCCGGCGTGAAACCTATGTAATCGGGTTCCCATGGCGGCCTGCCGCATTGGGAAAAATCACTCGCGGGGCTTTAATATTTAATGTAAGACGACTTTTGGTCGTCTTTTTCATTATGTAATTTTTCTTGCCTCCCTCTGACGAGGGAGGTGGCACGTGAAGCGTGACGGAGGGAGAGAAAATGCAATAAACAATCACATCGAATTAAGGTGAATAGCTTCACGAACATTGAAATATTATTCAGTATAATTTATCCACAGAAAAAAGACCGACTTTTCAGCCGGTCTTTTATTTTATTCCTTATAATTTCTGTTGCCGGCGGCGAATTCATTCATAAAAATATCTATCACAGGGCGGACAGGCTGGATAAGAGAGCTTTCGTGGTGGCATTTCCAGCGGACATTCACATCGGTTTTGCCCTCACTTATGCCGTCGATATGATCGCCGTTTTCGATGATATTTTCGCTGTTAAGGAGGTAAGAAGCCACATTATAGGCATGATTTACAACGAAATTCGGATTGAAATCGTGGAAATGATACTGTAAATCAGGCAGCCCAAGCAAACTCATGCCAAGAGTGTCGACAATATGACTATCAGTACCCTGAATGTTGAAAAATCTTGCATTGACCGCAAAATAAATAAAGCGGTTTTCCTGTGGAATCCTGTGATTTGCAATTTTGTCACGGGTGAACATTTTTCCGGAAGGCTGGAAGTATACGGCTTCACATTCAGGATAGAGCTCCGTAAGCGCCTCCATATAGTCCATATCCATCTTTGCGCGCTCCTTGCCCGGAAGCAAAGCAGCCATCATATCGACTGCAACGGTATGATATTTGCATTCATCCAGTATGTGGGCACTTTCGGGGCAGTCCCACATCTGGCTGCGTGCAAGAGCATCAATGTCGAAATTATCCACAGGCATACTGTCCATAACGAGGAGAACTACAGGGAGATTTCCTTCTTTTACCTCTACGCGATAGTCATTGGCGGAAAATCCTGCGCTTTTTTCATCATAATTGAAACAGAGCACGTCTCCAAGATGCTTCTGCAATACTTCAAGCATCTTTTCCTTAGGCGGCATTGACAGCTTTTCCTTCGACAGAAGATGCATTATAAAAACGCTGTTGTTCTCATCTTTTTTCGATAAATCCTGCTTTAAATTGTCAAAATCTGCCATGACGATACCTCCTGTGGCCATTGTTCACACCACATATTATATCACTTAAACACCACTAAAACAAGAACAGGCAGGGCGTAAAATGCCATGCCTGTTTATTTTTACTTGAGAAGCCAGCCTGCGATGGCGATGTGAAGCACGATAGCCAGCGGCACGCCGAGAGTGAACTTTGTGTGCTTTGTCTTGTGGCGGAAGATTCTCATAGCCGCATAAGCGCCGATTGAGCCGCCGAGATAGGCGACAAGCAGGAGATTTTTCTCCGAAATACGCCACTTGTCAGCCATTGCGTAGTACTTGTCCAGACCATACATGGCAAAAGCCAGAATGTTCATAATGAGCAGAAAAACGAGAATTGAATTATCCATTTATAACCTCCCCAATCTTGTCAGAAAGCTGACCGAGCTGTTCAACGCTGAGAGCTTCGCCGCGAATTGTAGCGGAAAGTCCCATTTCTGTCAGCATTTTGCCGCACATATCCTTGGAAACAGCAGGGAAAGCCATGTTGATACAATTTACGAGCTGCTTTCTGCGCTGTGCAAAAGCCGCCTTGACAACCTGGAAGAAAAGCTTTTCATCATTGACCTTGACAGAAGGCTCATCAAGAATGTCCATTCTCACAACGGCGGAGTCGACTTTCGGCGCAGGGATGAAGCAGCCTGCAGGAACGTCCAGAACGATCTTGGGCTTTGTGTAATAATTTACATAAACTGTAAATGCACCGTAATCGGCTGTGTTTTCCTTTGAGCAGATACGCTTTGCCACCTCACGCTGAACCATAACGGTTATCGACTTGAAGCAGCCTGCTTCGATAAGTGCGGAAATAGCAGGAGTTGTGATGTAATAAGGCAGATTTGCGCAGGCAACCACCTTTCCGTCACCGAAGTTTTCACGGACGATTTCGTTGATATCCACCTTGAGCACGTCACCCTGAATGATGGAGAAATTGTCGTATTCCGCCATGGTTTCCTTTAAAATATCAGGCAGACGCTTGTCCAATTCAATGGCAACCACCTGCTTTGCCCTTGAGCAAAGCTCGTAAGAGAGAGTGCCGATGCCCGGGCCGACCTCAATAACGCTTGTTTCGCTGTCGATGTTGGCATTTTCAGCAATGGTGACCGGCACATGAGGGGCGCAGAGGAAGTTCTGTCCCAGCGCCTTGGAAAAGCCGAAGCCGTGGCGGCGAAGCAGTTCTTTGATATAACCTATTTCACAGAGTTTTGACATAAAACCTCACTTTTTTAATCAAAAAGGGCGGACTTTGCCGCCCGACATATTCATACATATACATTATATAATGAAATGCGTTATTTGTCAATTAAAGCGGAACAAGTTGTTGAGGAATGCCTATGGCAACAACAAATGCAGAAGTTGCAATGGGCTATGCTCAGGCAACACGCGAACAGGCTATTCTGATTGCGATCAGAATGGTTGAAAACCTCAAGTAATTCTTCCAAAACAATAAGCCACCCTTTTGGGTGGCTTTTCTTCATTTATTCATCGATTTCAAGCGCAAAGTTTCCGCTTTCGAAGGTGTGACCTTCAAAGAAGGAGTTCGGCTCGGTGGAAATCAGCTTAAATCCAAGGCGGGTGAGAAGCTTTACAGAAGGCTCGTTGGCAATAGCTGTGCCTGCAGTGAACTTTTTCACGCCGTAATGCTCATTATAGAAGCGAATTGTCGCGCCCACAGCCTCGCTTGCGTAGCCTTTGCCGTGAAAATCCGAGCGGAAACAGTAGCCCACATCGTGGCTTGGTCCGTCATCGTGGACGCAGATATAGGCGAAAACTTCGTCTGAATCCTTGAGAGATACAGCATAAAAAATGCGGCTGTCGGCATAACGCTCGGTGCGGTATCGTGCGCCAGCCTCGTCAAGAGGCTTTTCAAGGTCGTAATACACATAAGGAGAATTGGAAAAATCTGTAAATAATTTCAGCATATCCTCCCAGTCCTCATCGACAACATATCGGATAGTCAGCCTTTCTGTATCGATGAAAACATCGCCTTTGAAGGCTTTTCTTATAAAACGATAGAGCTTTTTCATATTTTCACCTTAAAAAACGCAGACATCGACCCATTTTACAAAGCGGGAAGCTTCCTCAAGCTGAGGAAGAGTCAGGCGGACAGCGTTGTTGGATTCGCCTGCGGCAGGGTGGATGATTTCAAAGCGTCTGAGGGACTCGTCAAGATAGACGCCGACCCCCTCATTTATGCCGAAAGGGCAGACACCGCCAACACCGTGACCGATGAGATTTTCCACATCTTCAAACGGAATCATCTTGGGACGCTTGCCGAATTCCGCCTTGAATTTCTTGTTGTCAACCTTGGCATCGCCTGCAACGACAATGAGAACGGGCTTTTCGTTGACGAGAAAAGAAAGGGTTTTGCCGATCTGGGCAGGGACGCAGCCGACAGCGATTGCCGCCTCGGGTACAGTTGCCGACGAAACCTCGAATGTGAGTATATTATTTTCAAGCCCGTATTTCATAAGATGGGCTTTTGCTTTTTCGTAAGACATGATACTTCTCCTGTGGGGTTATTCAACCTTTATATTATAGCATAAAGCCGTAGGCTGTTGCTATAATTGTCATATTTTGCGGTTCTGCCTGTAAAGGCAGGAGCAAAATGACGGTTATTTAATTATTATAATATCTGCTTTTGCAGATATGATAGCACAAATCGGATGAATAAGCAAATAGAGAAGTGTAATAAATGGTACAGAAAAACAAAAGCACCCGATGTGGGTGCTATTTTAAAATTTCAGGGAAATTATTCCTGAGAAAATGGCGGTAATCAGGATGATTTTCCGCTTCGGCATATTCAGATTTTATGGTATTTTCTATCCACTGACGTTTTTTATCGGTTAGCGTTTCATAGCGGTTTACAATGATAAGCCCCTGCTTTTCGGCTTCAAGAATGGCCTCATAGGCATCAGGCACAAACTCGGCAGAAGTCACCTTGACAGGCGTTGTGCTGACGGCAGCATCAGGGATGTAAAGCTGAAAATCGGCTTCATCCACCTGCTCAACCATGTAAATATAGCCGGAAACACCTTTGTAGGTCTTTTCAAGGGCATCAGGATAGTATTCATCTATCGTCTGAATGCCGTCCTTGAAGCCGTAACTTGCCCATTTCTGCCATACACCATCATAGTCAAAGCCGGTTTCCTTGCAGTATTTTTCAACAGCATTGCTGAGATAGACAAGGACATTTTCTCTTTTTCTGGAAAAATAAATGAGAGGAGTGCCATGGTTGGAAATTCGTGGTTCAAGCTGAGCAATATCTTTTACAGGCGATGCGTGATAATACATAGGAACACCTCCGTTTGTAGTTTGAGGATATTATAGCACATAAAGGAAGAAAGTACAATAAACACACCAGTAAATTGAGCGCTTTTTATTCGGACAGATTTATAACAGGTTTTCCGCTTTTGACAGCGTAACGGACAGCCGAATAAGCGCCGCCGTTATCACGCTCAATACAGCAGATTATAAGGTCGGAGCGGTCTGCGATATATCTGTTGCATATTCCGATAGCGCCTTTGAAATGGGCGCAGGCAGAGCGCTCATATATTTCGATATGGTCATAATAATTTTCGTACGCCGCCATATTTCTGGAAAAATCGGCGGTGAGATAGGGTAGAACAAGGGTAAGCGAACAGTTTTCGACCTTGAAACTGTGAACCACCGAGGCGGCAAAACGGTCAAATTCCCCGTTTCTGCCTACGAGAAAATCCACATATTCATGCTTTTGCAGAAGTTCTTTTACAAGTGAATAAAGTTTTGAATAGTGCTCCGAACTTCCGCAGAAATCTCTGTGCCCGAAGAACGAACAGGTAAAAGCTTTCATAAAATCACCTTGAAATCATTATAACCCGACCTGTGAAATGAATCAATATATTTGTAACATATTTATAGTATATTTTGAATATATCAAACTATTTCTGGTAATATTAAAATATTACTATGAGGTGATAGTATGAATGATAAAATTGTCAAGATTCGTAAAAAAGGCGAAGACGGCTATAAAGTGATTTCTGTCCGTATAAAAGAGGGTACTCTGGAGCAGATTGATGAAATTGCGCTCAAAAGCAACCGTTCACGAAATGAAATAATCAATATTATTCTGGAAAACTTCGCAGGAAATATTGTAATTGACGAATAATGGATATATCTATAATAAAAAGTGCAGTCATAACCGGCTGCACTTTTATTTTTATAAATTATTCCTCTTCGCCTTCGGCAATCTGCATCATGATTGCACATTCCATGCGCTTCTTGAAAAGCTCACAGCCGTACTTGTATACGCCTGCGATACTGCCTGTCGAATGGTATGAGTTTGCCGCACAGCCGCCCGAGCAATAAAGTCTTGCCCAGCAATCCTTACATTCTGGACGGGAATATGCGTTGCAGCTTCTGAATTCATCCTGAGCGGCAGTATTTTTTACGCCGTCCCAGATATTGCCAAGGCTGTACTTGCTGTCGCCAACAAACTGATGGCAAGGATAAAGCTCGCCCCAAGGGGTCACTGCCATATATTCTGTACCCGAGCCACAGCCTGTGATACGCTTGTAAATGCAAGGTCCGTTTTCAAGGTCGAGCATATAGTGATAGAATGTGAAAGGTCTGCCTTCCTTTTTGCGCCTGAGCATTTCCTTTGCAAGAATCTCATACTGTTCAAAAATTACAGGCATATCTTCCTCTGTGAGGGCATAAGGGTCGTCAGGCGGGCATACAACAGGCTCCATCGAAAGCTCTGTAAAGCCAAGGTCGGCCATGTGGAAGATGTCGTTTGTGAAATCTGTGTTGTTATGTGTGAATGTGCCGCGCATATAGTAATTCTTACCGCCGCGGCTTTCAACAAAACGCTTGAACTTAGGCACGATAATGTCATAGCTGCCCTTGCCCTTGTAGTCGACTCTGAAATGGTCGTTGATGTGCTTTCTGCCGTCAAGGCTGAGAACAACATTGCTCATCTCCTTGTTGAGGAAGTCGAACTTATCGTCGTCGAGAAGCATACCGTTTGTTGTGAGAGTGAAGCGGAAGTTCTTGTTATGCTGTTTTTCAATGCTTCGTGCATATTCAACAAGCTTCACAACAACATCCCAGTTCATAAGAGGCTCGCCGCCGAAGAAATCGACCTCAAGATTTCTGCGTGTGCCTGAGTTTTCAATGAGGAAATCAAAGGCGCGTTTGCCTGTTTCAAAGCTCATAAGAGCATTTTCGCCCTGATATTTGCCCTGGCTTGCAAAGCAATAGGAGCAGTTGAGGTTGCAGGTGTGGGCGATATGTAAGCACAAAGCCTTTACGACATTTGTGTTATTTTTGTAATCCTTTGCAAGACATTCGTATTTATCTTCTGAAAAGAGAAGCTCATTTGCTTCAAGCTCTTTTATATCTTCAAGGCAGAGGGCAATTTCTTCCGCTGTGACCGAAGGGTCAGCACTGTATTTTTCGAGAATGATGTCTGTGATTTCTTCTGCCGTCTTGTCCTTGTACATTCCGATAATATCGTAAGCCACTTCGTCAACTGTGTGGACAGAGCCGCTGGCTGTATCGAGGACGATGTTATATCCGTTAAGTTTATACTGGTGAATCATTTTAACTCCTTACAAAGCCGCAAAGTTACGGCTGCTGATATCTGAAAGCTGACCGCCACCCGCTCAGGGCAGCGGTCTGAAAAATTACTTTCTGCCGTTTGTCTTTTCGCACTGCTGGTTTGCAACGCCGCAGGATGTCTTGCAAGCAGACTGGCAGGATGTCTGGCATTCGCCGCAGCCGCCTGTCTTGACAGACTTCTTGATGTTTCTTGTTGCAACTGTCTTGATTCTTGTCATAACAATGGACTCCTTTCAAATAAAAATAGCACAGTATAGTATAGCATTTTTTAACATATAAGTCAACAATAGCAAAGTGGTTATAATATTGCAGGGGATAAAAATATTTTTGATGAATGTGAACAAACAGGCGGTATATTTTGTGAATAATATGTAAATTATGACATTTTTGAGGACAATAAGGTAAAATACACTCTGTTATGGTAACAAAAATATAACTGCGAGGGGCTTAAATTTTGTGTACTTTAACGAACTTGCAAGGGGAAAAGGAAAATAAAAAACAGCACCCACTTTCGTGAGTGCTGTGTGAAATCGCCCAATCGGGCAGTAACTATCTCTTTGAGAACTGTCGGGGCGTTAAAAAAATATGCCGGTGGCATATTTTTAGCCTCCGACCACAGCAGCTATGCTGCGAGGACACCACTGTTCTCAAAAAGAAAATCCCGGAAGCGATGAAACTTCCGGGATATATAAAGCTTTGTAAAAGAAACTATCTCTTGGAGAACTGTGGTGCGCGACGAGCAGCCTTGAGACCGTACTGAACTACTCTTAATCCCGATTTTCCTTGATATTCAAGCACTTTTCGGGTTTCTGGATAGCATTTGTCCTACCCATTAACACAAGAAATGGGTGCATTTCTCAACCTGCAACCGGCTGATTGAACGCTGCATTTACTACTCCGCAAAGTTCTTCGGGCTTATTATACTTAATCTTTGCGTAAATGTCCATAGTTGTTTTGCTGTTCTCATGTCCAGCCAGATACTGAACCGTCTTAGGATCTACTCCGGCATACAGAAGGTTAGTGATATAAGTGTGACGCAGTTGATGGGGTGTCACATCAAAATCTATGCTGTAAACAATATTCGGGTTGTTCTTCTGATGACTTCCTAATGTCGGGTTGACTGTGCATTTGATACTCTGTCCATTTATATATTTATAATAGGTTCTTTCTTTTGCTGTACGAACTTCAACATACTTCCAAACTCTCTGGAACTGTGAGTATGAAAGGGGTTCTCCTTTGCTGTCTGCAATCACAAAATCAGATTTAGAAGTGGCTTTAACTTCGAGCAAACAATCAACAAGGCATTTCGGAATTGGAATATCACGCCTTGCAGCTTTGGTCTTGAGAACCGTGGAAATCTCCGGTCTATTTTTCACTGAACGCCATGCCCTCTGTACTGAAATATAGGGCGCTGAGGCGTCAAGATGCACACAGTCCCATTGCAACGCCAGTATTTCCTCTCTCCGCAAGCCGGAATACAGACCAATCATAATGAATACATACGGCGGAAGCCCTTTGACGGTATCCAGAAGCACCTTTGCCTGCTCATCCGTCAACGCATCTTTCTTCTTGGTCGGGTTCCCACCTTTTGCGGAAATTCCCGCAGATGGGTTATAGTCAAGTAATTGGCTGCGTTCTGCTGAGTAGAAAATACACTTAAAAAGCATATTAACCGTATTATATAGACCTTCCGATTTTTTAGACACCGGCACAAGTGCAAGACGGATGTCATCAGCAGTCACATCGGACATATACATATCCCCCAATGGCTTCACTATGTAGTTGTTCATTGCATTGGTATATCCCCTTAAAGTAGCCGCAGAGATTTTCGCTGACTTCATAAACAACCATTTCTCACAATACTCCGCAACAGTCGGATTCTTTCTGCGAAAGATCATATCCTCCACCTGCTGACGAGCTTCCAGCTCCTTTTGATATAATTCCTCGCAGGTTGTAGCATATAAACTGACCTGCTTGCCATCGGCATCCATAATCCTTGTTCTGTAATACTGAATACCGCTTCTCATAACCGTTCCATATTGAGGAACGCTTGTCTTTTTCTTTGCCATAGTAATCATCCTTTCATTATGTTGTATTAGCATTGCCACCCTCTTTTTATCAGAAATCAATAAATTCATCAAAGGTGCGATCTATGTAAAACGCAGAGAGCGAGGAATCAAATCCTCGCTCTCTGCGTTTCTTCCGATATTATGTTGTTATACGGCATCTGCATCCCATTGAGTAAATGCGCCTCCCATAGCTTTAACCATCTCGTCCGGTCTGTTATATTTCACTTTTGCGTAGATGTCCATAGTGATTTTACTGCTTTCATGCCCTGCAAGATATTGAACCGTCTTTGGATCTACCGACGCATGGATAAGGTTCGTGATATAAGTGTGACGCAGTTGGTGCGGCGTCACCTCAAAATCCAGACTATAAACCACCTTGCCGTTATGCGCCGCTTTCTCTCCGAGTACCGGTTTTACAGTATGCTTTACACGCACCCCATCTTCATATCTGTAATATGCCCGTTCCTTAGTTGTCCGGGTAACGATGTACTGCCATAGCCGCTTAAACTGCGTGTAGGACAACGGTTCGCCGTCCCGGTTTGCAACCACATATTCCGAAGTGGAATTTGCCTTTGCTTCACGCAGGCACTCTGCCAGACAAACCGGTAGGGGAACATTTCTCTCTGCCGCCTTTGTCTTTAGCTCCGTAAGAATAACCGGTCTGTTATGCTCCGTATGCCATGCTCTACGTACAGTCAGATACGGCGCATCCGTATCCAGATATACAGAGTCCCATTGCAATGCAAGGATTTCTTCACGCCGTAATCCTGCATACAGACCAATCATAACAAACACATAGGGCGGCAAACCTTTGATAGCACTCAAAAGCTGCTCCGCCTGTTCATCCGTCAGTGCTGTTTTATCCGTTTGAGGAACACCGCCACCCTTTGCAGTCAGATATATCGTCGGGTTTTCATCAATAATCCGGCTTTCTTTTGCTGCCCGAAAAATAGATTTGTAAAGCACAATGACGGACTTATATACCGATGCCGATTTCTTGGATACCGGGACAAGCGCCACTTGAAGATCGTCCAATGTTACATCAGCGATGTGCTTATCGCCCAACTCGCTGATAATATGGCGTCTGACCTTGGAAGTATAATCGGTCAACGTGGTGGCTCGCACATGAACCGATTGCATTGTCAGCCACTTCTCACAATACTCTGCAACAGTAGGAGATTTTCTACGGAATGAAGCATTGTCGATTTGCTCCAATGCTTCCATTTCCTTATCATAGAGTTCTTCACGGGTTTTCCCGTAAAGGGAAATTCGCTTTCCCTCGGCATCTAATATCGTTGTTCTGTAATAGGTATGCCCATTTATCTCG
>JAFSBG010000134.1 GCA_017441945.1 Clostridia bacterium | reverse complement strand
GCGGCAAGTGGGATGCACTCGACTGGGCTCATTCGGTGTATCTTATAATTTTCGGAGCAATGGAACGCAACATTTTCGGATCGCTTATCGTCTATACCAATAAGACAGCCGATGAACTAAGCCATCCTGATATAAAGAATTTCCGGTCGGAACAGGATATGATAAGATTTCAGAATATCATCAGGCTGGCTGAAAAAGTTATCACTCTTTAAGGAGGAATGACGATGAAACGTCTTATCGCAATGGCACTTTGTTTTGTTTTCCTGTGTGCCTGCTCAGCAAAATCGGAGGAAGAAACTTCACAGAATGTTATTTCCACTACTGCACATACGGAAAATACGACAGCGGAAAAAATTACTGAAGCCATTACAGAAGCTTCAACACAAGCCGAACCTGAGACATCTGCGGCGAAAAGTGATGAGGCTGAAACAATAAAACTTAAAGGCTACATACCTGTCTATGATGGTCCTAGCTATGATGATGTTTATAAGCAAACGATAGGTAAAGATGGTACTTATACCATTATAGAAGAAACCACTGACAATGAAGGCAATAAATGGGGCAGACTCAAGTCGGGAATAGGCTGGATAGATATGTCATTGCAGGAGAAATACAGCAGCAGTCCCGTTGTTATAAGCCATATCTATGAGGATATTGATGAATATGAGGAATATATCGCAGACGATAGTGAGTTTACGGAGAAAATAGCATTTACAGCTAATGAAAAACTTACGGATGTCCGTTTCCTTTCGCTGACACATGATGGAGTAAATCTTGTTGAAGATAAGATTCTTTATGAAATCGATGAACTGACAGCGGACAATCCTTTTGTGCTTGGAATAGTTTTCTACGGCGATATGACCACATACGGCGTGTCTTTTAAAGACGAAAATGGAGTAAATCATTTGTATTCAATTTACACAAGCGGAAGAAACGGCTCACTCGTCTGGGAAGAAGTTGGTATGGAGAAATAAAATGATCAGAACAAAACGATTGGTAATAAAACCATTGGACGACAGAGATAAAAACTTACTTATCGAAATACTTCGCAATGAAAAAGTAAGCGCATCGTATCTTACGCCCGACATCACTTCTAATGAAGCTGCAAATAAATTATTCAACAGAATTAAAGAAGTATCTTATATTCCTGACCGATTTGCGAGAGGAATATACATCGATAACAAGCTTATTGGCATAATAAATGATACTGGCATCGAAAACGGCAATGTTGAAATAGGCTACGTAATACATCCCGATCATCAGAATAAAGGTTATGCCACAGAAGCACTTAAAGCTGTCATTGAAAAGCTGTTTGAACAAGGCTATGCGGCAGTTTCGGCAGGCATATTTGAAGATAATATCGCCAGCAGACGGGTGCTTGAAAAATGTGGATTTGTTCTCATTGATAAGACAGAAGATATTGAATACCAGGGCAAAATGCATCACTGTATTTATTTTGAAGTTAGGAGGTGATTTATGAAAAGTAATAATAAATCGCGCCTTATGTTGGCGGCATCAATGTCGATTTTTGGTACGCTTGCACCATTTGTAAGGAATATTGCCGTTACATCGGGAGAGCTTGCGCTGTACAGAGCCATACTTGCAACCATTATTATTACATCGTTTATGGTAATTACAAAGCAAAAAATACCTTTCAGAGATATACGAAAAGAACTGCCTTTATTGCTTCTTTCGGGTGCAGGGATGGGCATAAACTGGATTCTCCTGTTTGAAGCGTACAAGTATACAACAGTTTCGGTGGCAACACTGAGTTATTATTTTGCACCGGTCATTGTAACGGCGGTTTCTCCATTTCTTTTTAAAGAAAAACTCACGAAAAAGCAGCTGATATGCTTCGCAATGTCCACATTGGGCATAATCCTCATAACAGGAATAGGGGATATGTCAGGCGGCAGTAATCATATAACAGGAATAATGTTTGCACTCGGTGCGGCTGTACTGTATGCTTCGGTGGTACTTGTGAATAAGTTCATCAGGAATGTAAACGGCATTCACAGAACATTGCTGCAATTTCTCTCAGCAATAGTCGTGCTGATTCCTTATATAATTGCAACAAGCGGAATAACTCTTGCAAATCTCGATGCAAAAGGTTGGATATGTCTGCTTGTTATAGGCATAGTCCACACAGGGCTTGCGTACTGTATGTACTTCACGGCATTAAAAGATGTTTCAGGACAGCAGGCGGCAATACTCAGCTACATAGACCCGTTGGTAGCCGTATTGATTTCGGTGACATTGCTGGGTGAATCGATGAATATTATGCAGATAATAGGCGGAGCGCTCATACTTGGATTTACATTATGGAATGAGCTTCCGCAGAAAAAATAAAGAGTATGAGAAAAACGATCGATAAATTGCTCGTGGTTTTTGTTGGATTCGGACTTATTTTAGCCTTTATTTCGGCTATTGCATTAGTCGGCGGTACGGCGATGAAACTTTTCGGGTTTGAATACATAGCAATTAAGGATATAATAATCTTTTTTATTGTCTCTACGCTCATTTCTTACCCTGTCAGCCTGCTGGCATCGGCATTGCCGAAATATTTGTTACATAAAGAAAACATTCAGTTGAAATACGCAAAAGGTTTGTATGTGTTTCTCGATACATTTGCTACAGCAGGAGGAATGTTTGTAACCGATAATATTATGGAGGGCATTTCTGCTTCAGGACTATCTGTTATTTTGATTTCATTTATATATATTTGCCATATTATCAATGGATAAAATAAAAAAGCCACTCGGATGAGTGGCTTTGATTTTTATGTAGTTTAATCTTCAACTTCAACAGGCTTGAAGGATGTTGTCCATTTGCCGGAGGCATATCGTAAAACGACAAGACCTGTTCGTACAAGCTGGTCGACAACAAGAGCGTACCATGCGCCGTGGAGACCGAGACCAACATGGTTAACAAGGAGGATTGCAAGACCCGGACGGAGAAGCATAACTGTCAGCATTGTTACCATAGCTGTGTATTTGGTGTCACCTGCACCACGGAGAGCACCGGCGAAGATAAACTGTGCCGACTGGAATGGCTGAATGATGGCAACCATCGAAAGGATGGATGAACCAACCGCAATGATTTCTGCTTCAGGAGTATAAAGTCCGAGAACGAACTTATTGCAGAAGAAGACGAATATTGCAATGAAGATAGCAACTGTAGTACCTATATTCTGAGTGCGCTTGGAGTAGTGACGAGCCATATCAGTACGTCCCTTGCCAAGAGACTGGCTGACGAGGGATGTAGCAGATGTTGCAAAAGCCTGACCGTTCATAAATGTGAGAGCCTGAATGTTCATGCAGATCTGGTGTGTTGCGTATGCCATTGTGCCGAGACCTGTAACAGTCTTTGTGAACACGATAACGCCGAAACGCATTGCAAGCTGTTCGATCATGGATGGGAAGCCGATCTTAGTGATGTTCTTGATAGTTGGAATATCAAGTCTGATACTGCCCTTAGGGAATGTGAGGCGGATGAACTGGTTCTTTCTGCGGATCGCGTATATAGCCATAAAGAAGGCGATAAGCTGACCGAGAACTGTAGCGATAGATGCGCCGACTACTTCGAGACGTGGGAAGCCAAACTTGCCGTAGATGAGAAGGTAGTTGAATGTTACGTTTATAGCGTTGGCAACCGTGTTGTATATCATAGCGGTTTTAGAGTCGCCGCAGCCGCGCAGACAGCTTGTGATACACGATGTCATTGAAACTGTAAACATACCTAGCATCTGGATCTGAAGATATTTTGTAGCTTCAACGAGAACGATTTCCTCTGTAGCGCCCATAAAGTTTACCATCTGGCGGGAGAAGATAGTACCGACGATAGCAAAGAAAAGACCGAAGAATGCATTGAGCATAAATGCCTGACGAAGAACAAGGTTTGCCCGTTTTTCATCGCCTGCACCTCTGTAACGGCCGACAAGAGCCATAGCACCAGTGTTAAGAGCCATAAATGCTGTCGAAAGAAGCATCTTAGGCTGCATTGTAAGACCGACAGCAGATGTTGCCCATGCGCCGAGCTGACCTACCATCATCTGGTCAGCCATAGAAGTGAGCTGCATAAGCATAAGCTCAACGAGAGCAGGCCAGCCGATGCGGATTACATCCTTGT
>JAFSBG010000133.1 GCA_017441945.1 Clostridia bacterium | reverse complement strand
TGTGACTTCGTCACATTAAATAAGCGGACCGTCGAGGACGCCGGTCCCTACAAGAAAGCTCTACTGCCTCCCCTGTGAATTTACCCCGCAAAACAGGTTTTGCGGGGACCCCATTATCGGGGAGGTGGCGGCGTTAGCCGTCGGAGGGGTTGTAAAATAACATTCCGGACGAGCAATGCTCGCCCCTACATTGGATTTTCTGTCATTCTGAACGAATGTGAAGAATCTTTCCGCCCCGATAGCACAAGCTAAGTCTTGCCTCCCTCTGACGAGGGAGGTGGCTTGCGTAGCAAGACGGAGGGAGAGAAAAGCCGTAGGCGTCTATGTAATAGGCGGTATGTCGCAAGCGCCATACCCTACAATTCTCTTGCCCCCCTGTGCGTCTGCCGCTTCACTTTTACTGCACTTCTCTGCTTTCATTCACAATCTGCTGAATTCTCCGCTCCGACAGGGAATATTTCCGCGCCAGCGCCTTGATATTCCCGCCGTTGAAATCCTCTAAAATGCGCTTGTTGCGCTCCCTGCGCCATACCTTGTCGGTTTTCGGTATATATAAATGCTCGCCGCCGCACAGCCAGAGAAGCTTGTTGAAGGCTTCGATGCCGATATGGTCGGCAATCTCTCTGTAGTTCTGATCGAGCTCCCATGACTTATACTCATTGCTTGACATAATGATAGACCTCTCTTTCCGGTTTCGTTTTTTCTACCTCCTTCTTGAGTGCAAGAAAAATCGCCTCGGCGCATTTCTGGCACAAAACTATGCTCCCGACTCTGTGCAGATTTTCGGTGCTTTCACAAAATTGACACTTGTCCATCAGGCTATTTTCACGCTCCTTTTGATTGGGAGACCATCAGTC
This sequence comes from Clostridia bacterium, assembly GCA_017441945.1. Classification (GTDB taxonomy): domain Bacteria; phylum Bacillota; class Clostridia; order Oscillospirales; family Butyricicoccaceae; genus SIG471. The sequence continues at coordinate 3,449 of JAFSBG010000133.1, read as the reverse complement.
AAATCAACAGCACGCCCATCGGCGGCTCTTTTTCCGCCATTATTTACTAAAAATCCTCGTTAAGGCACAAAGCCTTGCCTGCGGCTTTTAGCCATTCTGACGAAAAAATATCTCGCCTATGCACGCACTCTGACTTGCCTGACGGTCTCCTGTTGTTTTCTATTTCCTCGCCGTCTGCGTCAGACGGCTGTGTAGTTTGCTTGAGTGGATAGGTATATTATAATCCAACCCATCGGAAAAATCAAGCATTTTCAGAACATTTGTTCTATTTTATGTTTACAAGTACGGTTTATAGTACAGTAATCCATCTTGCCTCCCGCGGGCGGGCATGGAAACCCGCCCCTACAACCGCTCTTTCGCAGTCAATCCGTAGGGGAGGGTCTCTGCGCCCTCCCCCCACAGCCTCCCATTGTTAAGGGGAGGTGGCACACGAATGTGTGACGGAGGGGTGTAGGGCGCAGCCCGTCTATTCAATACGGACGAGCAATGCTCGCCCCTACATTTCCCTTGCCTCCCCTGTGCAAGGGGAGGTGGCATCGCATCAGCGATGTCGGAGAGGTTGTCAAAAAAACAAAAATTCAAAAAAATCAGTCACATCACGCGCGCCTGCGCGCCTTTTACTGACTAATTCTTCTATATAATTTTTATATATAATTTTACTTGGGGTCGGAATCTGACCTATGGCCGGTCGGAAATTGTACCGTCCGTCAGCCAGTTTTTTGACCGTCAATATGACACCCGTGTGCCTGCTATCTGCAAAATCCTGCATCCACTTGTGGATAACTCTGTGGATAACTCACATAAACATTGAGATATTCACCTCGTCCTCTCTGCCGTCCCAGTACATATCGACCTTCGGCATTTTCAGATAGATGTGGTTTGCCTTGCAGGCGCCCCTTCTTCGCCTTTCGATAAGCCCCACCTTTTCAAGCTCGTTGAGCGCAGACTTTACTGTCGTCACGCTGCACCCCATATCCTTTGCGATGTCCTCGACGGTGTAGATGACATAGGCTCTGCCCATCTCGTCAAACCATCCGCTGCGAATTGAAAGAATTGTCCGTCCGAGAAGTCTGCCGTAAATCATCTTGGTGTTGGCTTTCATGTCGAGGTTTACAAGAAAGCATGGCACAGGGTGGTAAAGCGGTATTTTGCTGTCTTTGTGAAAATATTTCATATTATTTCTCCTTTTCTATAGCCACCGAACAAATCGCGGCTGTGTTATTTACTATGCAGACAGCATAGTACTTTTTGGCGAAAGAAATAAGCGAAACGTTTCGTAAAAACATTTCGTGGAAGAATATGGAAAAATGACGAGCAATGCCGCCCGCAGATAAAGTAATAAATAAAAGTTAAGAGTGAAAAACTGCGGTGTGATAAATCACATTTGATAAGCGACAACCCCTCCACCGTTGTTCCAACGGTCCCCCTCCCCTTGCACAGGGGAGGCTAAAAACAGCTTGTCATTCTGAGGCAAAGCCGAAGAATCTTTCCACCCCGATGGCACAAACCCTTACCTCCCTCTGAGGAGGGAGGTGGCTTGCGTAGCAAGACGGAGGGAGAGAAAAGCCGTAGCTCGTCTATTCAATAATACGGACGAGCAATGCTCGCCCCTACGAAGATTTCCTGTAAGGAATGGCATAGCCTCCCTCTGAGGAGGGAGGTGGCTTGCGTAGCAAGACGGAGGGAGCGAAACCTATTCAATGCACCCTCGATACCACATCGTTTGCACAGCAAACACTTCACGGCGAAGCCGCTTCATTTCTTTATGTGCGCAGGCACACTTAACTCCCTCTTCCCCCATCTCCCACTATTTCTCCCAAACCCATTGCAATTATTGACAAACTGTGTTATACTATGTAATTAGAAAAAATATACTCTCCAAGGAGCTTTACCATGAATAAATTCTTATTTACAAGTGAAAGCGTAACAGAAGGTCATCCAGACAAAATCTGTGACCAGATCTCCGACGCTGTCCTCGACGCAATACTCGAGCAGGACCCAACTGCCCGCGTTGCCTGCGAAACAACAGTTACAACAGGCCTTATCAACGTAATGGGCGAAATCACAACCTCCTGCTATGTTGACATTCCAAAAATCGCACGCCAGACTGTGCTCGAAATCGGCTATGACAGAGCAAAATACGGCTTTGACGGCACAACCTGCGCAGTTATCACATCTATCGACGAGCAGTCCCCTGACATTGCACAGGGTGTTGACTCCTCTGAAGACGACAAATCCACAGGCGCAGGCGACCAGGGCATGATGTTTGGCTATGCCTGCAACGAAACTCCTGAGCTTATGCCAATGCCAATTTCTCTCGCTCACAAGCTTGCAAAGCGCCTTACAGACGTACGCAAGAACGGCACACTTGCTTATCTCCGTCCTGACGGCAAGACACAGGTCACTGTTGAATATGTTGACGGCAAGCCTAATAAGGTTGACACAGTTGTCGTATCCTCCCAGCACGCTCCTGAAATCACACTTGAGCAGATTCGCGCTGACATCACAGAGCACGTTATCAAGGCTATCATTCCAGCTGAACTCATGGATGAAAATACAAAGATCCACATCAACCCAACAGGCCGTTTTGTAATCGGCGGTCCACAGGGCGACAGCGGTCTTACAGGCAGAAAGATCATCGTCGACACATACGGCGGCATCGGCCGTCACGGCGGCGGCGCATTCTCCGGCAAGGACCCAACAAAGGTTGACCGTTCTGCCGCTTACGCTGCTCGTTACGTTGCAAAGAACATCGTTGCAGCAGGTCTCGCTGAAAGATGCGAAGTTCAGCTTGCTTACGCAATCGGTATCGCAAAGCCTGTTTCCATCATGGTTGAAACATTCGGCACAAGCACAGTTCCTGTTGAAAAGATCACAGCAGCTGTTGAAAAGACATTCGACCTCCGTCCAAAGGCTATCATCGAAACTCTCGACCTCCGCAAGCCAATCTACAAGAAGCTTGCCGCTTACGGTCACATGGGCAGAGAAGATCTCGGCGTAAAGTGGGAACTGACAGACAAGGTCGACGAACTCAGGAAGAATATCTAAAACCACAAAATAACCAAATAAAAAAGCCTCCCCTTGTTAAGGGGAGGTGTTTTTTATGCAATAAAAAACGGAGGGGTGTAGGGCGCAGCCCGTCTATTGAATAATGCGGACGAGCAGTGCTCGCCCCTACAAAATAATCCACGAAAACTGTTCTGTAGGGGCGGGTTTCCATGCCCGCCCGAAAAATGTAGGGTGCGGCGCCCTCGACATTCCGCGGTGCACAAGCCCTGTAGGGGACGGTGCTTGTCAACGTCCCGCGGTGCATTCGTGAATTGCCGCTGTAATCTCACACATGTGCAATCCTTGTAGGGAACGGCGTCCCCGACGTTCCGCGGACGAGCAATGCTCGCCCCTACAAAATAATCCACGAAAACTGTTCCGTAGGGGCGGGTTTCCATGCC
>JAFSBG010000132.1 GCA_017441945.1 Clostridia bacterium | reverse complement strand
TTTTATTGATTTTAATTTATCAAAACTTTTTTCGTTTGTCAAGGGGATTTTTGCTATTTTTCCCTTGCATTTTTGTCCTTTCTAATATATAATGTACGAGGTTTATTTGTTAACAATTTGTTTACAACTCTGCCCCACGGCTTTCATAAATAAAATAGATAATATACCCAGAAACTTCAAAGGAGGCTTTTTTATGAATAATACTGACAACGAATATCAATTCAGTTTTGACGAACTGGACCCATTTTATGCGGAGGCTCTCAAGAATAAGAAAAAGAAGAAGGGCGGCGCTGGAAAGGTTATCGGCATTCTCGCTTTGCTTCTCGTTTTTGCCTGTGTCGTTTCCATCGGCTCAATTATGATTTACAAGGGCTCTTCAGATATTGAAATGTCTGTCGACCAGCCATCAAGCCAGAATGTCCCTTCTGTTGACACTCACAAGGGACAGAACACTGTCACATATCTCCCTACTGTACAGGAAGATGCGCTGACAGTTCCACAGATTTATCAGAAGAACATCGACTCTGTCGTTGCTATCACAACTTATGTTCAGCAGGGCGGCTATGAAGTCCCTGCCGGCACTGGTACAGGCATTGTAATGACAGAAAACGGCTACATCATCACAAACGCTCACGTTGTTGACGGCGGCACTAAAATCATGGTCAAGCTCAACAACAGCTCTGAACATCAGGCAACCATTGTCGGCTCTGACAGCAAGGTTGATATCGCTGTTATAAAAATCGAAGCCACAGGCCTTGCAGCAGGCGAATTCGGCGACCCTAACGAGCTTGTTTTCGGTGAACCTGCCGTTGTAATCGGCAATCCTCTCGGCTCTTTCGCAGGTACTGTAACACAGGGTATTATTTCGGCAACAAGCCGTGAAATCGAAATCGGCGGCTACATCATGAAGGTCATGCAGACTGACGCCGCTGTAAACCCAGGTAACTCCGGCGGTCCTATCATCAACTGCCGCGGCGAAATCATCGGCGTTGTTTCTTCCAAGATTTCTCAGGACGGCGTTGAAGGCATCGGCTTTGCAATTCCAATGGACACAGCTCTCTCCGTTGCAAACGACTTCATCGAATACGGTTATGTAAAGAATCGCCCTATGCTCGGTGTTTCTGTTGAAGAAATCAACTCCTACTATGCACAGTACTTCGGTATGCAGCCTGGCTTGCGTGTAGCTTCCGTTCAGGACGGCTCTGCAGCTGACATCGCAGGTATTCTCCCTGGCGACAGAATTGCAGCATTCAATGGCGTTGAGGTTTCAACTTCTGCTGAGCTCAACTACGAAAAGGACAAGTGCGCTATCGGTGATACTGTTGAAGTGACTATCATTCGCAATGGTCAGCAGCTCATTCTCCCTCTCACACTCAAAGAAAACACAGCAAATTAAAATATTTCGAACAAAGCAGGCTTTGTTCGAGCTTACATCGGTCTGCGCGCATGCTTTGCATACACTTGCCCGATAGAGGTGCAAAAATCCATGCACATGTCCTGGATTTTTGCGGATTTAATAGGTTTGCGCCTGCGGGCGCAGGAACAGAAATTATAGTTCTTTCTTAAAGTTTAAAAGCCACCCGATTGGGTGGCTTTTTTTGTGCTGTCGTTTTGTAGGGGCGGGTTTCCACGCCCCCCGGATTTACAAAATAAAACGGGAGGGCACAGATACCCTCCCCTACAATATTACTTATTTTCTTCTTTCTATCAGCTTATAAACTCCGTAAACTGCGTGGAGGACGATTATCACAAGTGCTATCACCGATATAATATATCCCAAATGTCCGAAGCGTGTACCGAAAATATCCCACAGCGGCACAAGCGGCGAGCCTGCCGAGGCTTCGTTAAGAAACATAAAGTTAGTACCCCACATTTTATTGAGCATAAACATAGGCGGCACAAGTACGATTATTCCTGCGATAGTTTTCCACACCTCTTTGTAATCAGTGCGCACCTCCCCTGCCCTGTAAATCATAAGGAAGTACCAGATTATATAAGCGTGGAATGCAAAGGAATGAATGTTCATAAAATTGAAAAACGGATAGACAGTCCAGTTGCAGAAAATCAGGGCGGCAACTGCACCCGGCATAAATGCAAAGGCAATCATCTGCTTTGTCAGCTTCTGTCTTTCGATAAAAGCATCGGCGGCGATGTAAAAGAGCGCCAGACCGCAAAGGTGAAACGGCATATATTCCATTGTGAAATAGCCTGTGAAAGCTATTATCAGGTCGCGTATAGCTTCGGTTATCGCCATATAGAGAGCAAAAATTCGCCTTACAGTCCTGCGTCTCTCGGCGCTTTGTATTTTGTACCACGAGCTGATAAAAATGCCTGCGGCGATTATAAATACAAGCCACAGGATGTGCCCTATTGACCAGACTTCAAAGCCGATATCAAGCCCCATAGCCTCAATGGCGTGTTCGTTGATGAAAAAATATTTCATAATTTATGTCCTTTTGCTTGGGTTATTATTTTAATTATAGCATAAACTGCATATTTATTCAAGCAATATGGGATTTTGCAATAAAGACATATAAAAAGGCACTCCCAAGTAACCACTGATTAAATCAGAGTGCGTTTATCGGCGAGATATTTTTTCGTCAGAATGGCTAAAAGCCACAGGCAATACTGTATGTATTAACGAGGATTTTTAGACATTATTGACGGAAAAAGAGCCGTCGAGAAATGTGCTATTGATTTAATAAGTGGTTACTCAAGGAGTGCCTTTGGTTTATTCATTTTTCCATTCAATGAGATGACCGCATTTCTGGCAATAGTCACCGTAGTTCTTATATAGATATCTTCCGCAATGAGGGCAGAACATATACTCATAGTGATATATTTCAAGACCGACAATAGATGATATAAGAATTACTCCCATAAAAAATATGGAATATCCCTTATAAAATCCGCCTGTCAGCATCATAAATAAACCCACTATGACAATGCACAGTTCAAGCCTTTTAAGCTTTTTATATGATAACTTCTTTGCTTAAATCTCCTCGCCGAACTGGATGATACTTGCGAAATCGTGTGTATAACGGTGCTTATCCTCTGGAGAAAGAGCAAGGAAGCGTTCAAACAGCTCAAGGCTGACGCGGCCTGCGTCAAAGAGGTATCTTGTATATTCGTCCTGATCGAAGCCGAACTTCTTTTCAAGCTCTTCAATGCGCTTCATACCGTAGTAATAGCAGTTGAAGTAGCCCTGCATGCTTTCCTGTGCGCTGACCTGACCGCGTGCTGTTGCTCTGTCAAAGCCCAGCTCGTTGACATAGAGGTCAACTGCGTCCTTGATAGGTCTGCCGAAGTAACGGAGGTACATTTCAGCCTTGATACGGACAGAAGTATGGTGTCTTCTGTATGCAACGAACAATGGATAGAACTGGTCTTCCTTAAAGACATATTCAAATACACGCTCGGAGCGGTGTGCTGTGCCTTCTGTGATAGGAATGCTGCGTGCACCGATCTTGATAACTTCCGGCAAAGTGTCCACAGTTGCGCGGATGAACTGGACATGGTGACCAGGATAGCTTTCATGGATAGCCATCATCTTGATCCAGCCGTCTGTAACCGCTGTATAGTTGAAGTCGTTTACATAATATTCGCCGATGAGAGGGCGTCTTATCGGACAGCCTCCGCCGTAGCCGCCCCATGGATAGGAGTACTTGATCTGCTCTGGAATACCCTTAAGCTGGCATGTTTCCTCAGGAAGCGGAACGATCTTGCGTGCATTTTCAGCCGCTCTGTCCAGATATTCCTGTGCCTTCTTCATAAGGATGTCAGGATTTTCAAAGGAGCCTGCGTACTTGTTGAGCAGGTCGTTCACACCTGCCATTGTTGTAGGCTTTTCGTCAGGAATGTCAAGCTTATTTACGATTTCAAAGACCTCTGCGCGTGTCTTTTCAACTTCCTGCTCATGCCATTCAATAAGAGTGTCAAGATTTACGCCAAGCTCGTTGTGGAGAAGGTCACGGTAGTAGCTTTCGTCAAACTTGATCGTATCTTCTTCGGTTGTTTCGTTCTTTGCAACTACGCCCTTCTTTGTGAGAATCTCGTTAGCTTCTGCCTTCCAGCCTTCTGCGCTCTTTAAAAGAGCATTGATGGAATCTATAAGGGTCTGCTTCTTTTCAGCGCCGAGATTTGGGAAAACCTTGTCCATTTCGGTAAGCTCAAACTTGAGTGTTCTGTCCATTGTGCCGAGAGTGAAAATACATTCCTGGAGATAGAGGGACGAAACATCCATGAGCCATTCACGGACGCCTGCCCAGACTTCCTCAGCCATATTGAACTTTGCAATGAGAATATCAGCGCGTGTGTCGTCGTCGCGGCAGTCCTTTCTGCCGTAAGTCTGGTATGCGTAAGTAAAGTTGCTGATCGACTTCATCGGACGGTCAAAATAGCCTTTTAAGCTAAGCTTCTGCGCCTGAAGGAAGTTTGAGATCTGCTCCTTCATAATGGCAAACACCTCATCAGGAGCCTTTAAAAGCTCGTTTCTGAACATGAGTGCGTCGAGAGTTTTATACATACGTGCCTTATTTTCTGCATTTGGCACGAAAACCACCTTTTCAAATGCTCTGCCGCCACGGAGTTCGTCATAGAACATTGCGCAGTCCTTGTCAAGCAATCTGTACTTATAAGTAAGCTCTTTCATAATTTCCTCCTGTAAGTAAAATCATTATAGCTTTAGTTTAACAAATTGCAGTAAAAATTGCAATAGACAATGAGCGTTTTTGTGAAAAATGTGGAGGGGTACTCTGATACGATGCATCGGGGATGCTGTAACCTGCAATTTAAAAGGTGTTGCTTCTCAATGGATTTATTAAGCGGGCGGGCATGGAAACCCGCCCCTACAAAATAACCATGTCATTCCGATATTCGCCCAAGACGAGATGTCACACGGTGCCCCTATTACTTGTGAAGAATAATTGAGTTATATGTAGGGTGCGGCGCCCTCGACGCACCGCTTATTCAATCCGTGGCGAAGTCACACCACATTTATTCACTATTCACTTTTACTTATGACTTTTTTGCGGGAGGGCACAGAGACCCTCCCCTACATAATTTCAAACCGCAGATAGATTCTTCACTGCGTTCAGGATGACAAGTGTTTGGTGGTGCTTTTTGAGCACAAAAAAGGACCATCCTTGCGGATGGTCCTTGAATGATTGGCTTTATTTAGTTAAGCAAACCGGAATTATTCTTCGATACCGATAACAACGCCGGAACCAACTGTACGGCCACCTTCACGGATAGCGAAACGGAGACCGTTTTCGATAGCGATAGGTGTGATGAGTTCAACGTTCATGTCAACGTTATCACCAGGCATGCACATTTCTGTGCCTTCTGGAAGAGTGATAACGCCGGTAACGTCAGTTGTTCTGAAATAGAACTGTGGTCTGTAGTTGTTGAAGAATGGAGTATGACG
>JAFSBG010000131.1 GCA_017441945.1 Clostridia bacterium | reverse complement strand
ACTACTTATGTCTTTCATAAAACCCTCCTTTGTTTCGATTGGTGACCCATTCTCAATTATATCAAAGGAGGGTTTTCTTATATCTAAAGATTTTTATTCCACCTGCATAGCAGGTGGTTTATTGACGCTTATGCGACAATCAATACCCGATTGAAAATAACTCAATCGGGTATTTTTGTGTCGAAAAATGTCGGAAATATATTGATTTATTGACTTTAATGATTTATAATAGAGTTACATAACTCTAACCAGGGGGTGAAAAGTTGGACAACAAGAAAACCAAAAGACTTATCTTACTTTTATTATTGATAGCGTTGTTTGCAATAGCTTTAGCTATCTGGGCTTTATTTTTCAGAGATAACGTTGAAGTGATAATCCCTGACAGAGTACCTTCAATTGAGGATAATGCCGAAAAGATTCCGGATGATGATTCACAAAAGATCGATACTCCTGCAGGCGGCGGATCGGTAAGTCCGACTTTTTCAAATGAAGTAATCGTTGATTTGAAAAATAATAAAGCAGATCTTTATTTTGCAAATCCTAATAAGTCAACACACGATACTGTACTTCAGATAGTGGTTGGCGACACCGTTATTGCTCAGTCAGGCGCGATTGTTTCAGGTAATCAGATTTCAGAGCTTTCACTTGCAGATAATGCCAATAAAGTGCTTGTAAAAGGTGAATACAACGGAAAGTTTATTTTGCATTTTTATGACAAAACAACCGGCAAAATCGACACCACAGCAAATCTTGAAATAGAAGTAATAATTAAAGTAATATAGGAGGATATCCGGTATGAAAAAAGTTCTGGCAATCACACTCACAATGGCAATGTTGTTCACAATGACAGCCATGGCAGAAACAACAGTTAAAGAAATGGGTGACAGTTCGAATCCTGTAACAGCTACTTACTCCGGAAATAATGGTGGCGGAACAATATACAGTATCGACATCACATGGGGCAGTCTGGAATATACTTATAATGCAGCAAATAAAGGTGCATGGGATCCTGAAACACATACATACAAAGACACTTCCGAAGCCTCATGGAGTTGCGATGAAGGAGCAGATACAATAACTGTAACAAATCATTCAAACGCAGGTGTATCAGTAAGTATGAAATATGAGCAGTCAGAATCATATACTAATATAACTGGCACACTTGACAATCCAAGCTTCGAACTTGCCACAGCAGAAAATACTGGTGTTGATGAAGCGCCATCAAACAAGTCGACTCTTGAGTTGAGCGGTGATTTGGCTGAAAATACAAGTAATGTCCAAGTTGGTACAGTTACTGTTACAATTGGGGGTACTGATTCATCAAATGGCGCTGATATAAGTGATGAAACTAATGATGATATTCCGAAAATTAATAATATCACACTTGCAAATGAATGGAACTATAATAATGTATATTTAACTGTTGAGGGTTTACACTTGGATAAAATCACAAAAGATACATTTGATAAACATATAAAAATTATTGCAACAATCGATTCAGAACCAGTCGAAATGTTATTCATTAAAAATAATAAATTAAGTGGTGATGTTGATTATATTTATAATCAAGATGGTACAGCAACTGTTAAATATGAACAAGCATATTTCTTTAACGTTTTACAAAGTTCAATATCTAATATTCAAAAATTGGAATACGAAGATTTAAATTCAACTGAAGGTGTAAAAAACATTTATACACCAGCATAACAACAAAAAGTAGAGCTTTAAGCTCTGCTTTTTTAATATCCTAATCTACTATATCTTCCTTAAACAATGTAAACTGTGCCTGATTAAATCCTGGATTGCTTTCAAAAATTACAAGATCGAAATCGTTCTGCAAAATATAATCATACAGATTTTCTTTGAATAATCTTGTATCCACAACATGAAGCTCATTTATCGAAAGGGAAAGGAATGGAGTCAGCACACATCCGAAAGAATCGCGAATAAACAAAACCTTTTTATCGTTATCCACAAGATTATTTCTGTCAATTTCCAGATTATAGTCACTGGTATAAAAAACATAAGGCGAAGCTGTGAAAATATCCTGATTATCAAAAACGCTGTAATCGTGGAAACAATCAGCAAAATCACCCTTTATATCAATTCCCATAATCGGAACAGTTTTCTGCAAATCGGTTTCAAACTTTGGCGTAATTATTGTATAATCATCAAGTCCAGCGTAATATTTGCCGACCTTTTTGCCCTGACTTCCAAGGAAGAAGTTTTCCTTTACTTCAAATGTAAAATTATTTTCGTCATAAATCGATGTATCAAGCTCAAAATTATATTTTTCATTAATAAACTCAGCTATGTATTTAGATGCAGAAAGCCCAGTTTCAGGCTTCCAGTGATGGTCGGTTTTGAAAAAATACTCAAGACCATCAATATCATCTCGCATATCGTAAGTATCAAGACCATTATAAGAAAGGGAAGAAAGCATGTCATCTGCCTGCTGAGCATAATGACTTTTCTGATTTGGAAAAGCAACCATATTTTTCGGCCATTTATGTGGAGCCTGAACATACAAAAATGGAATATCATTACTTTCAAGCCATGTTCCAAAAGCATTAAGCTTGTTAGAAAAAGGAGTTATATCTTCAGATGTGCCTGCAAATGTAATATAATCATCTTTCAAGCGAATGACATCATATTTAGGCTCATCACCCTTGATAATATCAATACCAAGCGTGCGATATATCCAGCCCTTGGTATTGATTTTTGTATTTTTCGGCATAAAATGCCACGCAGAAAAGGCAAATGCCAGTATTAAAAGGGGAATAATAAACCATACAAGTTTTTTCTTCATAATACACCTATAAATAATTGCAAAAATAGAAATAATCTGCTATAATAAGTAGACGAAGGAGAAGATGCTCAATATGAAAAAGTTTTTATTCGTTACATTGATTATAGCTATGCTTTTGGGTTGTGCTGCGGCTGATATCGAAACTTCGCCGCCTGTATCTACAATCGGCACAACTGCAGCTCCGACTACAACAGGAACAACAGCTTCTCAGCCCACTACAACCGTTGCAAAAGCTGATATCCCTGTGCCGACAAAAAGGGAAACAAGAATATCTTTTGCCGCAGTCGGTGATAATCTTCTACATAATACTGTAACATATTCTGCTCAAATTGAAAAGGGAAAATTTGATTTTTCTCCTATTTATTCTATTATGAAGCCGATTGTTGAAAAGTATGATCTGGCATTTGTCAACCAGGAAATTCCTCTTGGCGGTCTTGATTTCGGGCTCAGCGGTTATCCGACTTTCAATGGTCCTGCAGAAGCCGCAAAGGGCTTGTTCGACAGTGGATTCAATATTATAAATCTCGCAAGCAATCATTCTCTTGATAAGGGTCTCAAGTGTCTGCTTGCTTCTTACGAAAACATTAAAAAAGCAGGTTTTGATAAGATAATCGGTATATTCCCGGACGAAAATAAGACGGATGATTTTCTTGTTTTCGAACAGGATGGCGTTACTATCGGTATGCTTTCCTATACTTATGGCACAAATGGTATGCCGCTGCCAAAAAGCAATCCTAATGTTGTTCCGCTTATAAAAGATGAAAAAATCAAGAGTGACATCGAAAAACTTCGTCCTGAATGTGATGTTCTCATCGTATCAATGCATTGGGGCACAGAGTATACAACTCAGGAAATTAAAGAACAGACAAGACTCGCCGAGCTTCTTAACAGTTTAGGCGTTGATGTGATTATTGGTCACCATCCACATGTTATTGAGCCTATGAAAATTATAGGCGACGAGCATAAAACCGTTTGTTTCTATTCTCTTGGCAACTTTGTTTCCAATCAGCAGAAGGCGGCAACAATGCTTGGTGGTATGGCAAGCTTCGATATAGTTAAAACTATAGAAGACGAGATCGAGATACAGAATGCAGGTGTTTTGCCGATTGTAACTCATTATAATAATAAAGCAAATAAGTATGATATTTACCCATTGGATTCATATACAGAAGAACTTGCGAATGTTCATGGTATCAGAAAATATGACAGCAAGTTCAGCCTGAAGTATCTCAACAACCTTTCTGATGAAGTACTGGGCGAATACAGACTTTCACTTGGAGATTTGAATGATTAAAAATATTGTTATTGACGGTATAAAAGCAGAAAACAGATATTTCCTTGCACCTATGGCAGGAATAACAGATAGTGCATACAGACAGATATGCCGTTCTTTTGGTGCAGGTATGACTTATACCGAAATGGTCAGTGCCAAGGCGCTTACTTATGGTGACAAAAAGAGTCTGTCACTTCTTAAAATTGACGATACAGAAATGCCATGTATTGCGCAGATTTTCGGCAATGACCCTGAAGTATGTGCTGAAGGTGCTAAAATTGCAGTAGCCAATTGTCAGGCTGTCGGCATTGATATCAATATGGGCTGTCCTGTCCCTAAAATCGTTTCAAATGGTGAAGGCAGCGCGCTTATGGCAGATATCAAAAGAGCGGAATCTATTATTAAAGCTGTCAGAAAAGCAATTGACATTCCGCTTACTGTCAAGTTCAGACGAGGATTTACTTTCGATACCATAAATGCAGTTGAATTTGCAAAAATGGCTGAATCAGCCGGTGTAAGCGCTGTATGTGTGCACGGCAGAACAAGAACGCAGATGTACAGCGGTGAATCACATTTTCCAACTATCGAAATGGTGAAAAAAGCCGTAAACGTTCCTGTTATTGCAAGCGGTGACATTTTTACACCGGAAAGTGCATTTAAGGCTATGAATGAGTATGGCGCTGATGCTGTAATGGCTGCAAGAGGTGCTTTGGGCAATCCATTTCTCTTCAGACAGTTTCTGCAGTATGAAGAAACAGGTAAATACGAGAATACAGATCCTAAAGAAGTTATTGATACAATGAAACGCCATTTGTTGCTTACATGCTCTCTTAAGGGCGAACACCGAGCCGTTGCAGAGTGCAGAAAGCATATGCTGTGGTATCTCAAGGGAATACGTGGATCGAAGAAGTT
>JAFSBG010000130.1 GCA_017441945.1 Clostridia bacterium | reverse complement strand
GTGCCTATTTAATCATTCGGGGGTCCCCATTGAACCTGTTCAATGGGGTAAATCACAAAAGTTGACGCCGTAGGCATTCCACGCCTTGCGCGTGGCGAGGAGGATTTCGTTTTAGATAAAGCCTTACTCTGTAATTCGGCGAGGGCAAGCCCCCGCCCTACATTATCTGCGGGCGGGCATGGAAACCCGCCCCTACAAAACAGTCCACGAAAATCCGTTCCGTAGGGGAGCCGCTTGCTGCTCCCGCCTCACAATAATATGGACGAGCAATGCTCGCCCCTACAATACAAAAAGCCACTCGTTTGAGTGGCTTTTTCTATCCCATTCCCGGAGGGCGAATGCCCGACCCGCGGACGCCAACGTGAACGAGTGTTCACGCGCCTATTTAATATTTTGGGTTCCCTGTCGAGCCCGCTCGTCAGGGTGTTTTACCGCGTCCGATTTTGACGAATTCATTTCGGCAAAATCTATTTAATCACGGGGTCCCCGATGGACTAGTCCATTTCCGGATAATCAATGTGTATAATATTCGGAATGTGTCCTGTTTTTCTGAGGAAAACCTTGAGGAAATCCTCAGTCTTAATGGCTAAACTGCCCGAATTATCGCAAGGGTGGACGCAGAACTCGGGGAACTTGAGAAGTTCCTCGTCAATGATGAGATTCACATCGTTGTCCTCGTCAAAAAGCAGTCCCATAGGGCTGATTGAGCCGCCGTGGCACTGGAGAAACTCAAAAAGCTTCTCGTCCTTGCCGAAGGAAAGGCGAGCCTTGCCTATCGTCTTGGAAACATCCTTTGTCTTGAAAGGCTTGTCCTCGATCATGAGAAGCAGGAAAAACTCTGTCTCCTGGCGGTTGCACAAAAAGAGATTCTTGCAGAAAGGCGCGCCCAATTGCTCAGCAATCGCCTTGCAGTCCTCCATTGTCGCCGCAGGAGAATGCTGGGCACTCCTGTATGGAATGCCCAGCTTAGTGAGTTCGTTATAGACTTTTTCAGCGATCATTACTTTGTGAGGCGGAGAATTCTCTGCATTTCGTTGTAAACGATCATGAAGCCTTCGTCAACGCCCATACCTGGCTTTGCGAGGATCTGGCAAGGACCAACAGCCATAGCAACGTTTGTGCAGATCTGAGCAGAACGGTCTGTTTCGTTACATGTACCGCCCTGGTAAGCGTAGATGTTCTTTTCCTTACAGTAGAGAACAGCTTCAGCAACGTTGTTGATACCGCCGAGGTCAGGAGTCTTGATCTGAACCATGTGGCCGGACTTTCTGTCAGCGAATTCCTTGATGTCTTCGAGAGTGTTGCACCATTCGTCAGCAACGATGAGAGCGCCGGAGCCGAGTTCGTCAACCTTCTTTGTGATTTCTGTGAGAGCAACCATCTGAGCTTCTCTTTCGCCTACGTCAACAGGACCTTCGATAGCAAGGCGGAATGGCTTTGCAGCTTCAGCAAGCTCTGTGATGTACTGAGCGATCTTGTCGAAGTCGTTGTTGAATGCGATACCCATTGTGCCGTAAACGTCGATGTGCATCTGTGGAACGTAGTCTTCGTTAGAACGGAGGTGGATGATACGGTCACGGAGCCACTTTACGTATTCCATGAGGATTTCGCCGTTCTTACCGAGCTTTGTTTCAACATTGTTGATGAGAGCGTGTGGAAGAACTGCAGCGCCCTTGATGATCATCTTGTCAGAGTTGTCGTGACGGAGGTCACCGGACTGTGTGAAGATTGGGATTTCCTTATCGAGAACCTTTGTGCCGTATTCTTCAGCAACAACTTCAGCCATAACCTTGTGCTTTGCCTTAGCAACTGCATCGAGGAGAGCCTGTGTTACGCCGTAGCGGATAGCTGTGTGGATGAGCTTACCTGTCTTTTCGTCGATCATGGAGTCGATCATTTCAGCAAGTTCACGGAAGGAGTTGAGTTCCTTGCCAACGAGCTTTTCAGCAACAACTGTTTCGATGAATGGGATGAAGTCTTCTGCGAGGAAGAGTGGGTCACGTCCGCCTGCACCGGAGTACTGAACAGCAGCGCAGTCGCCCTGAGCGATCTGACCGTCTTCCAAAACGAGCATAACGGAGATGGATTCACCAGCCTGACGAACAGCTGTGAAGCCTGGTGTCATTGGTTCGCCGATGTAAGCGGAACCATCAGCCTTAGCGCCAGCCTTGATAGCCTTCTGGTCGTCAAAGTAGAAGCCTGTGCGGCCCTTGGAACATAAAACTTTTGTGATTTTCATTTTTATCGTCTCCTAATAAAAAATTATTTCAGTTTTAATTGCGGGCGGGGATGGAACCACCGCCCCTACAACCGTTTCTGCCTTCCCCTCGAGGGGAAGGGGGACCACCGTAAGGTGGTGGATGAGGTGTAGGGCTTAGCCCGTCTATTTATTTGTAGGGGAGGGTCTCTGCGCCCTCTTGTGTCATTCATTCAGAATGACATTTTATATACATCAAATATATTACCAAGTAGTCGGGAAAGCAGTTTCCCGCCCTCCCCGACTTGGCAATATAATAAGAATGGCTTTGTGTTGTCACCAATGGTGACGTGATATGTTTGCTTTGCAAACGTTTCGGTGTGAACTGCGTTCACATTTTATAGTTTTTCTCTACCCCCCCCCTTCGGGCACCCCCCTCGTCAGATGGGGGCAAGAAATAAGAACAATCTGATTCTCGGCTCCCTCAGACGAGGGAGCTGGCAGCCGTAAGGCTGACTGAGGGAGTGAACTTATTAAATAGCGCCGCAGGCACCTTAATGCACCGCAGGTACAATTCATGATGCGTCAGCATCAATTCATACCGACAGGTAATTCATGGCGAAGCCAATTCATGTAAATCACGCAAGCGTGATTTACCAAGTAGCGCATTCGCCTTCACATCTTGGTTCAGTACCGCCCATAAGAGTGCCGTATGGTGTGCGGAAAATCATCTGGCCGCGGCCGAAGCCATCGCGTACCCATTCGTAACGAACTTCGTGACCCTTGTTCTTGAGAGCTTCAAGAATATGGTCGCCGAAACCGCGTTCAAATGTGACTTCCATGCCCTTCATCCACTGCCATCTTGGAGCATCAAGACAAGCCTGTGGGTTCATTTTGCAGTCAACAAAGTTGCGGATAACCTGAACATGGCCCTGTGGCTGCATGAAGCCGCCCATTACGCCGAACGGACCGACAGGAACGCCGTCCTTTGTAAGGAAGCCAGGAATGATTGTATGATATGTACGCTTGCCAGGAAGCAGGTAGTTATCGTGATTTTCGTCAAGGGAGAATGTGTTGCCGCGGTTCTGGAGCTGGATACCTGTGCCAGGAACAACAAGACCTGAGCCGAAGCCCATGTAGTTACTCTGGATGTAGGAGATCATATTGCCTTCGCCGTCAGCTGCACACATATAAACTGTGCCCGAGCGAGGGAGAATACCAGGCTCAGGAAGAATTGCGTTCTTGCCGATGAGCTTAGCTCTTTCTGCGCCGTATGCAGGGGAGATGAGGTCCTCTGTCTTGACCTTCATGTAACGAGGGTCTGTGATATATCTCTGACCATCGGAGAAAGCGATCTTGATAGCTTCGATTTCTCTGTGGATAGATTCAATGTTATCTCTTTCGTGTGGCTCGAAGTTATTGAGGATGTTGAGAGCCATAAGAGCTACGATACCCTGGCCATTTGGTGGGATTTCCCATACATCATAGCCTCTGTAGCGTGTGGAAACTGGCTCAACCCACATAGCTTCGTGCTTTTCAAGGTCACTCTTTCTGATATAGCCGCCGAATTCCTTAGAGAATGCGTCGATCTTGTCAGCAAGTTCGCCCTTGTAGAACTCTTCAGCGTTGGAGTTTGCGATGAGCTCAAGTGTGCGGCCTGCGCCCTTATTGAAGAAGATTTCGCCTGGTTCTGGTGCTCTGCCGTCTGGCATAAATGTATCGTGCCAGTACTTGAAAGCGCCGTCTACGCCGACATTCTTGGCAAGAGTCTTTGTGTAGCTCTTGATGGACTGGGAAAGCTTATAGGAAACTGCCTGACCTTCGTTGGCGTAAGTGATAGCAGGCTTCATAACCTCTGTGAGAGGGAGCTTGCCGAATCTGCCGTTTACAGCAGCCCATGCAGCAGGAATACCGGGAACTGTAACAGGTGTGAAGCCGAACTTAGGCATAACTTCGTTGCCTGCGTCCTTGACCTTCTGAGCGGAGATAAGCTCTGGTGCGCAGCCTGTGGAGTTAAGACCGTACATCTTGCCGTCTGCTGTTGTGAGGATTGCGTATGCATCGCCGCCGATGCCGTTGGACTGTGGTTCTAAAACTGTGAGGCATGTGGCCATAGCGATAGCTGCGTCGAAAGCGTTGCCACCCTTTTTGAGGATGTCAAGGCCTGCCTGAGCAGCAAGGTGGTTTGATGTTGCGCACATACCGTTTATGCCATACTTGACATAACGCTTGGATGGGTAAGGGTAAACATTAAAATCCATAATAGCCTCCGTTTATATAATTTTTTAATGTAAAACAATTTTATCGGCAGGCTTTTAAAGCCCGCTTTATATAAACAGAACCCTACATAATAATTTTATCATAAAGGGACTGTTTTTTTCAATGACCTTTTGGGGAATTGGACAGAAAATCGGACATATTTTTTTGCATTTTTCCAATTTTCCACCATTTGCCCAAAGAATGTTTTGTACTCACTACAACTTTTTCCTTGTAGCAAGGTGGTTTAGTACAATAATTCCTCTTTCAGCCTCCCTTGCCTAATGGCCCAGGCCACCCTCTCTTGACCTTCGGTCAATTCACCTTGAGGGAGGGGGACCATCGTCAGATGGTGGAGGGATTGTAACAGAAAGTAACAAGTAATAGTGAAAAGTGAATAAGTGCGGTGTGACAAGTCACATTTGATAGGCGGACGAGCAATGCTCGCCCCTACATTATCTGCGGGCGGGGCTGGAACCACCGCCCCTACAGCTATTCATTCGTGGTCAATTCGTAGGGGAGGGTCTCGCGACGCGAAGCTAGTGCTCTGGAGTATGCCCTCCCGCGAGGGCGTAACCCGTCTATCCAATGCGCCGCAGGCACAAATTTTCTTAGCCTCCCCTGTGCAAGGGGAGGTGGCAGTCCGTAGGACTGGCGGAGGGGTTGTCCCCTATCCAATGCACCGCAGGCACCTCAACATTTGCAAAGCAAATATATCGCGCACCGCGGGTGCATATCGCATTTATATATCGCGTGCGAAGCACATATCGCGTCACCATCGGTGACATTACTTGCTTCCCAATGGCTTCGATTTGATCTTGGCGTACTTTCTTGGGTACTGGTCGGCTGTGTTTTTAACCTTTTCGATAATCACGATTCTGCGCTTAGGGCAGTCGGCCGCAAGCTGATAATCAATGGTATCAGTAACCTTGCCGCCGAGAGTTTTAATGGCAAAAAGCGCATCGTTAAGCTCCTTTTCCCCCTCCTCGTTAGCCGATTTCATAGCGAGGAACTTTCCGCCCACTTTGAGAAGGGGCAGAGTCAATTCAGCCAGAATATTCATCGGCGCAACAGCTCTCGATGTGACGATATCATACTTTTCGCGGTGCTTTTTATCGACGCCTAAATCCTCGGCTCTCGCAGTAATCGCCTGAGCCTTGCCGCAATTTCCGATTTTGCCCATGGTGTCATTGATGAAATCAATGCGCTTGCCTGTGCTGTCCACCATAGTGATGTCGAGATTTTCATCGTACATCAGAAGCGGCATACCGGGGAAGCCTGCGCCTGTGCCGATGTCAGCCACCTTTTTGCCGCTAAAATCGGCGCACTTGAGAAGAAACAGGCTGTCCGCCATGTGGCGAAGGGCAACCTCGCGAGGCTCTGTGATATTCGTCAGGTCCATCACGCGGTTTTTCTCCATCAGAAGTTCATAAAACGCATCAATGCGCTTAATCTGATTTTCATTTATTTCAATATCGTTTTCGGCTAAAATCGCCTTTAATGTATCAAGCATTATCTTTTCTCCCTTCCTAAGTAAAGGATAAGCGCCGAAATATCGGCTGGGGAAACCCCCGAAATTCGTCCTGCCTGCCCAAGGCTCTTAGGACGTATCGCAGACAATTTCTGCCTTGCTTCGATTCGCAGAAGCTCAATCGACATATAATCTATATCGTCAGGCAGAGCGTAATCGTCCCACTTTTTACGGGTTTCAAGCTCCTTTTCCTGACGCTTGAGATATCCCTCATACTTGACAGAAATCTCAACCTGCTCAATCAGCTTGCGCTGACTCAAGGCTTCGGTAAACTGTGCAATGTCCTCATATTTCACCTCAGGGCGCTTGAGCAAATCATAAAGGCTTACGCCGCTGCTGACTAAAGTCGAATTAAGATTTTCAAGGACAGGATTTGCCTTTTCCGGGGAAATATGTGTCTTTTTCAGCACTTCAATATGCTCGTCCACAGCCTTGTACTCATTTTCCATCTGCTCAAGACGCTCAAGAGAAATAAGCCCAGCCTCATAGCCCTTACGCATAAGGCGGAAATCGGCATTGTCCTGACGGTGGTAAAGACGGTATTCCGAGCGGGAAGTCATCATTCGGTAAGGCTCATTTGTGCCCTTTGTGACGATGTCATCGATAAGAGTACCGATATAGCCGTCAGCTCTCTGCAAAGTAAACTCAGGCTCGCCCTTAACCAGTCTTGCCGCATTGATGCCTGCAATAAGCCCCTGTGCCGCCGCTTCTTCATAGCCCGAAGTGGAGCAAAGCTGACCTGCGGCAAAAAGACCGCGGACACCCTTAATCATAAGGGAAGAGGTCAGGCAAGTAGGGTCTAAACAATCATACTCAATGGCATAGCCGGGGCGGACGATTTCGGCATTTTCAAGCCCCACGATAGAATGCACCATCTTAATCTGCACATCTTCCGGCAGGGAAGTGGAAAGACCGCCGAGATAAATCTCATTTGTATCAAGTCCGCAAGGCTCTAAAAAGAGCTGATGGCGAGGCTTTTCGGCAAAACGCACCACCTTGTCCTCGATAGACGGACAGTATCTTGGTCCTGTGCCCTCGATATCACCGCCATAGAGCGGCGAGCGCTCGAGAGAATCGCGGATAATCTGATGGGTATTCTCATTGGTATAGGTCACATAGCAGACCGCTTCGTTGTATAATTCATGGTCTGTGAAGAAGGAGAAAGGCACGATATCGGTGTCCCCTCTCTGCACCTCAAGACGGGAAAAATCTATGGTTTTTTTATCAATTCTCGCAGGAGTGCCTGTCTTGAATCGGCGTAACGGCAAGCCGAGATTTTTAAGGCTTTCGGTCAGCGCATTTGCGGCAAAAACCCCGTCAGGGCCGCTTTCACGGATAGTGTCGCCGACAAAAGTCTTGCCCCTTAAGAATGTGCCGCAGCACATAATGACAGCCTTCGCTCTGTAAATGCCGCCGCCCTGTGTGACAACGCCCTGAACTTCCCCGTTTTCCACAAGGATTTCGATAGCTTCCGCCTGCTTGAGTGTTAAATTATCGGTATTTTCAAGAATTTTCTTCATATGGACCGTGTATCTCACCCTGTCCGCCTGAGCACGGAGGGAGTACACAGCAGGGCCTTTGCCCTTGTTGAGCATACGGTACTGAATGCAGGACGCATCTGCCGCCTTGCCCATTTCGCCGCCGAGAGCGTCAAGCTCACGGACAAGCTGACCCTTGCCCGTGCCGCCGATGGCAGGGTTGCACGGCATATTGCCGACAAAGTCAAGAGTCGTCGTAAAACAGATGGTCTTCATTCCAAGGCGCGCCGAACTAAGCGCCGCCTCAATGCCGGCGTGCCCCGCACCTATAACTATAACATCTGCCGTACTTACTTCAAATCGCATAAGTCTAAAATATATCTCCTGAATAAATCTATGTTAAAATGAATTGGCTTGCGCCATGAATTGTATTAAAATACATGAATAGATACTTTGTATCATAAATTGTTTGCGCAGCAAACATTGTGGTGTCTGCGACGCATTGGATAATGCGGGAGCAGCAAGCGGCTCCCCTACGCACAAGCCAATGTAGGGTGCGGCGTCCTCGACACACCGCCTGTTTAATCGGTGCGAAGCACACATCGCAAATCATAAGCCTCCCTTTAGGCAAGGGAGGGGGACCATTCGTAGAATGGTGGAGGGATTGTCACTTATCCAATGTGATTTATCACACATCAGCATTTGCAAAGCAAATATTTCACTTGCCTTGGCAAATTTCACCTGCGAAGCAGATTTAACACGCGAAGCGTATTTAGCCGCGCAGCAGCCCCACAAGCTGCGCTACACTGCCCACATTATAATTTGCAAAGGCAAACCTTGCCTTGCCGTTTTTCACAGCCGTTGCAAACGGAAGTCTTTCGTCGCCCACGCCCATATTTCTGCGCAGGCTCGCCCAGTTTTCGTCAAAATCTGTATATTCTATACTGCAAAGCCCTGTATCAAGAGCCTTTTTCAGCGTTTTATCAGACTTTTCGCCCTTGGCAAAAAGCTTGACCTCAATGCCTTTCAGGCTTTCGGCATTTTCCATAATTTCATTGAGAAAATGCTCGGTCGGCTCTGTGCCAGGCTCAATATAGGCTAAAATCGCCTTGTTTTTGCCGTCAAAAATCTTATCGACAGCCACATTTTTCAGCTTTTCTGCGGTTTTGTCACGAAGCTTAGTCAGCACAAGGGTCTCGCCCTCGCCCCTTTGAGCATTTATAAATGTGACAACACCGCTGACCGCGCCGTCAATCTGGCGCTTGCTCTGCACGCAGGCATAAACGCCCTCGCGCACAAGCCACACACTGCCCTCGTCAAAGCTGTCACTCAGCTTGACAGTATGGAATCTGCCCTCCTCGTCGATGCGTGAAATCGTCACATCCTCGCCGTAAACAGCCCGTTTTCCGCTTTTATTCTTGACTAAAATACGGGCACGCTTCTCATCGTCCGTGAAAATCGGCACGAAGCCGAAGCCGTCAAAATATTCGATAGCCTCATCCTGCGGATTTAATCTCGCCGCAAAGCCCAAGGCTCTCAGCATCTGCACGATGTGGACAGGAATGTTTTCACTGGTGGTAATGCCCGTTTCGAGCACGGCGGTCAGGCTGCCTGTCACACCCGGATAGGAAAGGCTGTCCAGCTTTTTGGTCGTACCAAGCAAATATGCGCACACATCGCCCGGAGTTTTCGGGCGCATTTCATCAGGCCAGAAAGCGCGCACAAGCTGTCTGTGCGGACTTAATGGCTCATTCTTAACCCTCATTTTCAGCAGATTTTCGCGGAAAATCTTATCGGGGATATTCGGTTTATATTCAAAAGCATAAGCAATATCGAGCAAAGTCCTGAAAGTCACATCGCAGAAATCCTTGTCGGACAAGGTATCGAGCACCATTTCGATCTGCTCGTGAGAGAGCTTGCCATAATGGAGAAACTTCTCGATTTCAGGGGCGTTGTGGCCCGCCTTGTGGAGATATTCGCTCTCGTCCCACTTTGCCTTGTGAGCCACCTTGCGCTTGTCATCAAGCAGAGCAACTGTACGCTTGTGCTCCTCCGAAGCCTCAAAGCTCTCAAGAATAATGCCCTCAGGTACCTCTAAATCAAACTCAAGATAGCGCAGGCCGTCATTCGGCATAAGCTCAACTTCAGTCTCGTCAGCCTTTACAACACGGGCATCCATGCCCTCGTCGGTATAGACGAAATAAATAAGGTCGGCAAGCCCTGTTTCAAAAACAGCTTCGCCCTTCATATCGGTGATTTTCTCACGCAAAAGCTGCATTTGTCCGTAATTTATAGTGTAAACCCCCACTTTTGTGCGAGGGAAACCGTCAATTTTGACACGCACACACTTGGTTGGCGCATACATATCGGTGCTTTCATTGGTTACGAAAATGCGGTTTTCATCGGCTGTCATGCCCTTTCCACTTTTGCCGAAGGTGCGGTAACGAATAAGCCCCGCCTTGCTTGCGGCATGATTGAACCAGCCCACATTCAGCTCGCTTTCAGGCTCGCAGGCGCCCATAAACTCCCAGCTGTCCCCTGTGAAAACCTCGACCCACGCGTGGTTATCGTCGCAATGGAGCCAGTAAGGGGAGTAAACCTGTCTTGCAGGAATGCCGACAGCGCGGAGGGCAGAAACGCAGAGCACGCTCTCCTCGCCGCACCTGCCGTGACCGATATTTACAGTCGCAAGGGCATTCTTTGTGCGGTCGTCTGAGCTCTGGTAAGTCGCCTTGGAAAGGCACCAGTAATTGACCTCTTTAGCCGCCACTCTCAGCGATTTATCAGCCACCATAGGGTAAAGTTCATCGTAGAAAATGTCTGCGCAAGGGGCAAAATCCTCGTCATTTACTCTGTAAGGCAGTACGAAATCAAAGAAAATATCGTGTGGGATATTTTTGCAGTAATCGATAGTCGTAATCGCCTTGTAAATCGCGCTAACATGGCGCAGAAGGTCAGAAATACCGACCGAAACAGCATCGGTTATAACAAGCTGGGTGACAGCCTTCATAAAGAGCAGGGAAAGGTCGCCCTTCACGCTTTGAGCTGCATTTATATATTCAGTTTTACGCCGCGGAATAAGGGAAATATACTCCTCAAAGTCGGCGGTGATTTTGTCTTTGTATATCTCAAACATAGAAAAAATCCTACTTTGCCATTGTAATTTTCTTATATTATTATATAATATATGTATTATATTGTCAATCGAATTGTTTTGTGATAAAATGGAAGATATATAAGCTGTATGGCTTAATGAATTGTCTTGCGACATGAATAGGTTTCACCATGAATTGACTTCGTCGTGAATTGTCACTTACAGTAACATTGTGGTGTGCTTCGCACTGATTAAATAAGCGGGACGTCGAGGGCGCAGTCCCCTACAGAAAATCCCCTCGGCTCCCTCAGACGAGGGAGCTGGCATCGCTTGCGATGACTGAGGGAGTGACACCTATTCAATCCGTCGGAGGCACCTCGATTGCCCCAAGGCAATCACACGCTCGAAGAGCGAATATTAAATGTGACTTGTCACACACAAGGGGTCCAGGGGCGCAGCCCTTGGTCACCGTGATCAAACTGCGTGACCAGTTTGCAGTTTTTGGTTCTTTTGGGCGGCCAAAAGAACACTCCGTAGGAGAACCGAGCCTTGCGCTCGGCGATAAAGCTTGTGGTTTAATCAAGGATTTAATTCATACGGACCGCCAAGGATGTCGGTCCCTACAGGACACCTCATCCACCATTCTGCGAATGGTCCCCCTCCCTCAAGGTGAATTGACCGAAGGTCAAGAGAAGGTGGCCTGGGCCATTACCAAAGGGAGGCAGTATGCTTATATATCGCATGCGAAGCGTATATCGCATTTATATATCGCACGCGAAGCGTATATCGCGTGCCGCAGGCACATAAATAACTCTCCTCAAGGAGCAAACCATGAAAATCGAACTTTGCTGCGGTTCGCTTTCCGATGCGATTACCGCTTATAAAAACGGGGCAGACCGTGTTGAGCTGTGCGCCTCGATATACTTTGGCGGTCTCACTCCGTCAGTAAATGCCCTCTCCATCCTCAAGGAAAAGACAGGCATTGAAACTGCCGTTATGATTCGCCCACGCGAGGGCGGCTTCTGCTATGATGATACTGAGTTTGAGCTTATGCTCCATGACGGCGATGAGATGATAAAAAGGGGCGCTGACGCTCTTGTTTTCGGCTTTCTCACCCCAGAGGGGTACATCGACGAAGGCAAAACCGCTCGTTTTATGGATATGATAAACGGCCGCTGCCAGTCGGTTTTCCACAAGGCATTCGATGTCTGCAAGGACGACCTGATAATGGGTGCAGACAAGCTCCACCGCCTCGGCGTAAGCCGAATTCTCACGGCAGGCAAGCGCAAAACTGCCCTCCTGGGGGCTGAAAACATAAAAAAGCTCATAGATTTACGAACAATAAGTATCCTCCCCTGCGGCTCAGTCCGCACGCACAATCTCAGGGAAATCTTTGAAAAAACCGGCACAGACTGGGTGCACACCTCGGCATTTGAGCCGGTGTTTGACACCTCAGCCAGCCACGAAACCATTCTTTTCACCCCGCTCGCCCCAGCCCGGCAAGGCGAATATCCACAAGTCAACGGGAATATAGTGAAAAACATCGTGGATGCGGCGAAGCAGTTATAATGTTACTCAGGCGTAACGCGATATGTTTGAAAATCAAACGCGATATACCTTTGGCGCGATATATACCAAGGTATGCGATATGTCCCTTCGGGACGGTTTTTTCCGCAATCCCCTATTAAATCCGTCGGAGACACCTTTACATTCCGCAGGAATATCTCGCATGCGCAGCATATATCGCATTTATATATCGCACGCGAAGCGTATATCACGTGCCGCAGGCACATAAAAATCTCACCTTGCCCTATCCAATAGCATCGCAGATACATTAACCTCCCGGATGAAGCACAATATTTCACGATTTCCACCGATTCATTCGGGGGAAATCCGCATTATCTATAAATAACTTGTCCACCCCACAAAAATGGGGCCCCCGCAAAGTCTGCTTTGTGGGGAGAGCGACGAAAGGAGCGACAACTATGCAAATTCTTACTTTTGATATCGGCGGCACTTTAATCAAGTCCGCTATGTACGATGAAAACCTCGGCTTGCTCGACTGTTACGAGCACATCTATCCTCGCGTCGGCGTTGAGGGCGTTATGGAAATTCTCCGTCAGGAAATCCGCAAAAACGATGGCGATTTCGATGCCATCGGCATTTCGACAGCCGGTCTCGTCGACACCGAAAAGGGCGAGATCATCTTCTGCTCGGACGCTATCCCCGGCTACACAGGCACACGCCTCAAGGCTATTCTTGAAAGCGAAACCCGCCACCCTGTTTTCATCATGAATGACGTCAATGCGGCCGCTCTCGGCGAAGGCGCATTCGGCGCAGGCAAGGGCTTCAAAGACTACATCTGCCTGACTTACGGCACAAGTATCGGCGGTGCTATCGTCATAAACAACGAGATTTACGGCGGCAAAAGCGGCTATGCAGGCGAAATCGGCCATATTGTAACCCATCTCGGCGGCAAAAACTGTGTTTGCGGACGCAAGGGCTGTTATACAGAATACGCAAGCGTCACCGCCCTTCTCAACAAGTGCCGCGCCATTGATTACCGCATCCACGACGGCTTTGACATCTTTGCAAACTTTGAAAATCAGCACATCAAGATGGAAATTGACGAATGGGTAGACGAAATCGTCCTCGGCCTCACCTCGGTCTGCCATATTTTTGACCCTCCTGCAATCATTCTCGGCGGCGGTGTTATGAAGGAAAAGTATCTCACAGAGGAAATCAACCGAAAGCTGAAGAAGGCTGTAATGCCGGGCTATGAAAACGTCACAGTCCTCCCTGCCGCCCTCGGCAACAAGGCAGGTCTTATGGGCGCGGCTGAAAATGTGCTGAGAAATCTTAAAAATGCTTAAAATACCATCACTTTGCGACATCCACACCCACGGCTGTATGGGATATGATTTTGCCACCGCAACGGCAGAGCAAATGGCGGTAATGGCTGATTTTTACGCAAGAAACGGTATAACAGCCGTCCTGCCAACCCTCACTGCCCTGCGTGAAGCCGATTACGAAAGGCAGATAACGGCTCTTCTGCCATTCATCAAGGACGAAAACTGCCCATTTGTCGGAATAAATCTCGAAGGACCATTCCTCGCCCCAAGTAAAAAGGGCGCGATTAACGGCGACTTATTGCAGGAAATCGACCTTCCTCTTATCCACAGGCTGTGGGCAATTTCCCGCGGGACTATAAAGATAGTCACAGCCGCTCCCGAGCTGAGCGGTTTTGGTGAGCTGTGCAATTTTGCACAGGGCAAGTTTATAGTTTCGGTCGGTCACACAGCGGCAGATGCAAAAACAGCTCACAATGCCTTCGCAAAGGGCGCAAGTCATGTGACTCACCTTTTCAACGCAATGAACGGTCTGCACCACAGAGAGCCAAATCTCGTGGGCGCGGCTCTCGCTTCTTCTGTCACTAAAGAAATCATCTGCGACGGGGTACACCTCGATGAAACTTTAGTTAAAATGCTTTTCAAAGGCTTCTCTGACGAAATGGTGATGATTTCCGATTCAATGGCGGCGACAGGCCTTAGTGACGGGATTTATGAGCTTTCGGGCCAGCCTGTTTATGTTAAAAACGGCAGGGCAACTCTGGAAAACGGCACTATTGCAGGCTCGTGCATGAGCCTGTTTGACGATGTGAAAACGGCGTTAAAATGGGGCATTCCTGTGGAGAAAATTATCCATTCGGCAAGCACCCTGCCCCATAAAATCCTCGGCATCGAGAATAAATACACCATCACATTAGATGAAAATTACAATATCATATCCGTGGATAAAAAATAGATTAAAAAGAAAAGCCTCCCCTCGCCCGGGGTCCCCGCAAAGCCTGCTTTGCGGGGTAGGGTTTAGGGGAGGTGTTTTTGTTTTCAAAAACGGAGGGGTGTAGGGCATAGCCCGTCTATTTAATAATGCGGACTGTCGGGGACGCCAGTCCCTACACATTTTCTCCCGTAATCAATCTGTAGGGTGCGGCGCCCTCGGCGCACCGCCTTATTTCGCCCCGAAATATTCCAGCGCATCATCAAACCACGGGTGGCTTTCATCCATAAACGAATCGACCTGTGAGGCAGGCACAAGCACACCGCGCTCGTCATATTTCATAAAAACGATGCCGTCCTCGGTGAGCCAATTTTTCACTTTATTGTCTCTCGATATGAACTTAGCATCCGATTCGTCCCACTTTTTGCCTTTAAGCATTTTCTTTATTCTGTAATCAAAAATATGAAAGTTTTTATCCGAGCCATTGTTCTGATTTATCATTTTAACTCTCGCAACAGCATCAGAGTTTTCCACAAGCTGTTCAAGGCTGTCGAATTTTTGGGGTATCGTTTCAATCACAGGCTTTAATGCCTGTGGATTTTCCGCAATATAAGCTTTGAGGCTTTCAATATCATTTATTTTTCCGTCAAGTATGTCCTTATAGCTCGGAACAGCAATCAAATTTCCATCTCCATCCACGATATATATACCATATTCAGAATCATATTTACATTCTTCATATATCGGGCTTGTCGAGTTATGTAAAAGCACAAGATATTCTTCATCCGTGTCTGCCATAATATCAACACAATCCCACGGCACAGTCATAATTATCTCATCAGGCAATTTTCCGTATAGAACATCATGCACCTGCATGACTCCAAATGTGTTATTGTATTCGCCTTTTTTTATTATTTCATTTACAGATACAACGGCTATGTGGTTCAGTTTTCTGAACTCCCCGCGGAACTTCTCTCTGTTCATTTCTGCAACTGAAAGATGCATATTCACAATAAATCCCACCAGAACAAGAATTACCGCGGCGGCAAATATTTTCTTTTTCATAAAATCGCCCCTTTTCTTTATTATACGGGATTTACAAATCCCTTTCAACTGTGCCTTTTATACATAAGACCATTCTGCCGCCTGAAACGGGACAAAATTGCAGACAAAATTTGTATTTTCCGGTAGGTCATAAAAGCCGCCAGCAGTCCACCCTATTCAATCCGTCGGAGACACCTCGATTGCCTCAAGGCAATCACACGCTCGAAGAGCGAATATTAAATGTGACTTGTCACACACAATGGGTCCAGGGGCAATATTACCCCAAACAGCAGGCTGTTCGGGGACCCCGCAAAATTTAATAAGTGCGGTGGCACTCGCCACCGGTCGCGCACTCGGCGCTCCTGTGGTCACCGTGATCAAACTGCGTGACCAGTTTGCAGCTTTTGCTACTTTTGGGCGGCCAAAAGTAGACGCCGTAGGCTCCCGAGCCTTGCGCTCGGCGCGGCTTTTTCCGTTTAATAAAAGACTTTACTCTGTAAAATAAGCGGGCGGGCGCAGAGACCCGCCCCTACAACCGTTCTTTCGTAGTCAAATCGTAGGGGAAGGTTTCCACACCCTCCCGCCTAATCAATCCGTCAGAGACACCACAGTGTTTGCAAGGCAAACATATCGCGTCTGAAAGGCATATCGCAGGCGAAGCCTATATCGCTTTACCGCAAGGCAAACAATTCCCCCTCATTTATTCAAAAAATCTATTTTACACAGCCCTCTGTTGGTGCTATAATTATAATAGAATATTATGGGCTACGGCCTGTCAGATGAGGAGGGCCGAGTGCCCGACCGCCGACGAGTGTCGGCGTCCCGAGCGGGCGAATTCATTTCGCCCAGCGAGTATTTAATCAAGGGGACCCCATCTGACAGGTCAGATGGGGAGGTTTTATTTATGGAATATGAAGGAAGAATCTGTCGCTCACCTATGGAGCGAAGCGCATATATGCTGCCTGTTGCTGTCGGCTGCTCGTACAACGCCTGTCTTTTCTGCGGTCTTTTCAAGCATCTCAAGTACCGCGAGCTGCCCCTTGCCCAGATTGAGGAGGAAATAAACCGTGTTGTCAAGGCTAACGGCAACCCTGAGACAGTTTTCCTCGGCGACGGCAACGCATTCGGCATTGACTACGAGAATATGAAGTACATTCTCCGCCTTGTAAAAAAGAGCTTTCCAAACTGCAAGCGCATCCACATGGACGCAACTGTCACCGATATTTCCAAAAAGACAGATGAACAGCTCAGGGAAATGTATGATCTGGGTGTCCGTCTGCTCTATCTCGGCATCGAAACAGGGCTTGACGATGTGCTCATGCTGATGAACAAGGACCATCACACAATGGATGAAGCGAAAATCCAGATCGAGCGCCTTCACAAGGCGGGCATCGACTATGCCGCCCACATAATGACGGGCATCGCAGGCAAGGGCAGAGGTATTGAAAATGCCGAAGCTCTGGCAAAGTTCATCAACGAAACACGCCCGACAAAAATCTGCAATTTCTCGATTTTTGTTCACGGCAAGGGCAGTATGAAAACTCTTCTCGAAACGGGCAAGTTCACTCAGGCAAGTGAATACGAAAATGTCGTCGAAGGGCACCGTCTGCTTCAGCTCATCGAGGTGCCGACTTATATTGATAATATGCACGATTTATTGGAATTCCGTGTCCGCGGCAATACTCCACAGGACAAGGAAAAAATGCTGAAAAAATATGAGGATTATATAGCCTCTTTCCCTGAGGAAAAGAAGGATTACGCCCCTGTGATGGATTGGTAGAAAAATCCAATGTAGGGGAGGCGTTTCGCCTCCCGCGGGCGGGCATGGAAACCCGCCCCTACAATGTCATCCTGAACGCAGTGAAGGATCTTTCCACCCCATTGGCACAATCCCCTGTATGGTGCGGCGCCCTCGACGCACCGCACACAGATAATGTAGGGGCGAGCATTGCTCGTCCGCCTATCCAATCCGTGACGAAGTCACACCGATTACATACATAAATGATGCCATACGCCCTTCGGTCGATTACATACACACTTTGTGTGATTACATACTATGCCTGTGGCATAAATTAAGGTGTCTCCGACGGATTGAATAGGTAACGCCTGCGGCTACACCTCATCCGTCAGCTTCGCTGACACCTGTCTCGCTGCGGCTCGGTCACGCCGCGGGTCTTACAGCCCACTGGGCTGTAATTCAACACCGCGGTCGCCGTTTCACTACCCTCAAGGGGAAGGCTTAAAAACTACCTGTCATTCTGAGGCAACGCCGAAGAATCTTTCCACCCCAATGGCACAATCCAATGTAGGGGCGAGCATTGCTCGTCCGGAATATTATTTTACAACCCCTCAGTCACGCTGACACGTGCCAGCTCCCCTTACACAGGGGAGCCGAGACTTCTTTTAAGCCTCCTTCTCGCAGAGGGAGGTGGCGGCAAAGCCTATATCGCTTTGCCGCAGGGCAAAACATTCCACAGGTTGTTGATAACTTCCCGTAATAATTTTGCAAAGCCATTACAAATCGTTGCGGTGAGGCCATGTCATTTTATAAAAAAACTGGAAATTTTCCGAAAAAATTTGTTGACAAAACGGCCTCCCTGATGTATAATCTAATTTGCGTAACTGTGATTGCGTAAATGTTAAAAATTACTCCGGCGATAGCCGATGAATATAGGAGGTGTCAAGCATGATTCGTACTTATCAGCCAAAGAAGCGTCAGAGAAGCAAGGAACACGGTTTCAGAAAGAGAATGAAGACTAGAAATGGTAGAAAGGTTCTCGCAAGCCGCCGTGCAAAGGGAAGAGCTCGCCTTACTCACTAATTTTAAAATTGTAAAATAAAGGCGCATTGTTTCTAATGCGTCTTTTAGCTATCTTTTGAAGGAACTTCTGCCAAAACCGGAAGCGTCCAGAGTAGTCAGGTGAACAATGAAAAACACTCAGTCACTTTGTTTGAACTACAGATTCCGCCAGCTCTATAACCGCGGCAAATCACAGGTTGCCCCGAATTTAGTAGTATATTACAGCAGGAATCGTGAAAAATCGGGGAATAACAGATTAGGTCTCACAGTTTCGACCAAGGTCGGCAAGGCTGTTGTCCGCAATTCTGTCCGCCGTAAAATCAGAGAAGCATACCGCCTTCACGAAGACAGTGTGCAAAAAGGGCTCGATATCGTTATCGTGGCCAGAACACGCGCAAGCTCGGCGCAATTCAAACACATCGAAAAGGATTTGCTTTATTGCTTTAAAAAGCTGGGCATCCTTGAGGGCAACGAAGAATAATGAAGCACATTATTTTATGGTGCATCGGCTTTTACAGAAAATATCTGTCGGGGCTGAAAAAGGCGCCAACCTGCCCTTTCATCCCAACCTGCTCACAATATGCCTATGAGGCTGTGCAGACACATGGTGCGCTGTATGGCTCTTTTTTGGCGCTCAGACGCATATTGCGATGCAATCCATTCACAAAGGGCGGCTACGACCCTGTCCCGCCCAAACGAACCAAAAGTAAATAAGGAGAAAACCAATGCTCGACATTATAGCTGTCCCATTTGGCTATATCATGCGCCTTATCTATGAGATTATCGGCAATTACGGTCTTTCCATCATCGCATTCTCCCTTCTTGCAAAGCTCGTAATGCTGCCATTCTCCATCAAGACAAAGAAAAGCATGCTCGATATGCAGCGCATCCAGCCAAAACTCAACGAGCTTCAAAGAAAATATGGCAAAGACCAGCAGAAGCTCTCCATGGAGATGCAGAAGCTCTATCAGGAAGAAGGCGTAAGCCCATTCGGCTCCTGTCTTCCAACTCTCATCACATTCCCAATCATGATCGGTCTTTACTATGTAATTTCCAAGCCTCTCACATATTTTATGGGACTTTCGGCAGCCGAAATCACAACACTTGGCGAAATTTTAGGTGTTGTAAGTGAAAATGCCTACACAATGGAAATCCAGATCGCAGGCCTTATCAGCCAGAACTTTGATGCAGTTGCACACGTTTCCGAAAAGCTTATGAACGTTGACTTCAACTTCTTCGGCCTTAACCTCGCAACAACACCAAGCTTCAAGCAGTTCGGCCTTATGTGGCTCATTCCGATTCTTTCCGGCGTTACAGCATATCTTCTCAGCAACATCACAATGAAGATGCAGGGCACAGATATGGCTCAGAACTCCAGCACATCCACAATGAAGTACATGATGCCTCTTATGTCGGTTTATTTCGGCTTCATCCTGCCTGCAGGTCTCGGCGTTTATTGGATCGCTAACAATGTTTTCTCGGCTCTCCAGGAAGTGCTTCTCGGTATCTTCATGAAGCCGAAGCAGATAATGGGGGATTTCACCATCAAGGGCGAATATACCACTAAGGGGGATAAATAATGCTTATTTCAAAGGAATTTAAAGGAAAAAGCCTTGAAGAAGCTGTTCAGACCGGTCTTCTGATGCTCAATCTTGACCGTGATGATGTTCAGATAGAAGTTATCGAAAGAGAAAGCAAGGGCTTCCTCGGTTTCGGCAGACGTGACGCTGTTATCAAGCTCACTTATGACGATGGCCAGCCAGATCCAAGCGTTCTCGCAGCAGCAAAGCCAGCAGAGAAGAAATTTGAAGCTCCAAAGGCTGAAAAGAAGTTCGACGCTCCAAAGCCTGAAAGAAAGCCAAAGGAAAAGCCTGCAAAGGCTCCAAAGGCTGAAAAGGCTGAAGCTCCAAAGGTCGAAGCTCCAAAGGCTGAAGAAAAGCCTGTCGAAGCTCCAAAGGCTGAAAAGCCAAAGAAGATCGCAACACCAGAAGAAGCAGCTCATTCCGAAGCTGTTGCTCAGGACTTCCTCAAGGGCATTCTTGAGATCATGGGTGTTGAAGCTGAAATCAAGGGCTCTGTCGACGCAGAAGAAAACACAGTACATATCGAGCTCGAAGGCGACAATATGGGCTTTGTAATCGGCAGACGCGGCGAAACACTTGATGCGCTCCAGTATCTTGCAACAATCGTTACAAACAAGGCTGAAGACAGCCGCTGGAGAGTAAGCCTTGACACAGAAAACTACCGTGAAAAGCGCACTCAGGCTCTTGTAGCTCTCGCTAACAAGACAGCAAACACAGTAACAAAGACAGGCAAGAGCATCGCTCTCGAGCCAATGAATCCACAGGAGAGAAGAATCATCCATTCTGCGCTCCAGGATAACAAGAATGTTACAACTTTCTCCACAGGTCAGGAACCAAGAAGAAAGATCGTCATCGCTCCGCAGGGTCAGGCTGCTAATAAGAAGCCATCAAGACCTCACAAGGGCGGCAAGAGAAAGTAAGATAAGAATTAAAGACTCCACACCCCGTGGAGTCTTTTTTTGTTTGCACATTAAAAGGCTCCCCTGTGCAAGGGGAGCTGGCATCCGTAGGATGACTGAGGGGTTGTTATAACACAGACCGCTTGCGGTGGATGAGGTGTCCTGAATCTTATTTGCAAATTAAAGTTTTAATTAAATCGAAAGCTTTCACGCCACGCCAAGGCGTGGAGCGTCTTCGACGACTTCTTTATGCGATTTACCCCATTGAACAGGTTCAATG
>JAFSBG010000129.1 GCA_017441945.1 Clostridia bacterium | reverse complement strand
TGTTGTGTCCTCTGTCATATCAAGGGCATCTTCCACAGCGTCTTTGCCGCTTTCGATGCCGTCTTCTATGGCATCTTTGCCGTTTTCAAGGCCGTCCTCAATGGCATCACCCAAGCCTTCTGTTGTTGTGTCCTCCGTAGGCTCTGTTGCTCTTGTTGTGCTGTTTGTAGTTGCTCTTGTTGTGTTTTCTGTCTTATCCCTGTCATTTGTACAGCCGACAAAGAGAGCGAGACACAGCATAACAGCAAGTGTGAGACTGATGATTTTTCTCATTTGGTTTTCTCCTTTATTTTAAGCTTATGATACATAAGTTTCAGATATAGTTTGCGCAGAAATCGTGAAAAAAATCAAAAATATCATCTCAATTTTTGTATTGACATTTTTTATTATAATCGTATAATTGTATCGGAAGGTGATTTTATGGAAGAAAAAATTGCTCAGCTTGAGGAAAAGCTTCATGAGCTGGAGCAGCTTGAGCACACTATCGAGCTTGAGCTTCTTAAAATAAGTGATGAAGCCAAAAAGACAGAAAAATATGAGCGTGGACAGCTTGTGCCTTATTCTTATGAGGAAACTGTGACTTTCATTCCCGAGCAGAATATCAGCATAATCCGCGAAAAAAGCTATAAATCATACGATGCAATGCCGCAGACTTACAAGGATTTTCACTCCTTTCCGGAATATGTGGAAGGCCATTCCGCACCTCACGGCTATCCTGATAAGGAATATGACATGGGGATTAACACCCGTTTTTCCGGAATATTTTTTGAAATACTTTTTTCAATTCCGCTCTGCATAATCGGCGGACTTCTCTCCGGCTTTCCTATTATGTGGCTCTGTGATATTCCATTCTGGAAATCATTCACGCTGGGTGCGCTCGGATTTGCTATTTTGTTCGTATTCTCCATGCTGAAGGAAAAGATTCGTCAGAATAATGCAAAAGAGCCGCTGGACGACCCTGATTATATAGCCGAAAAGGTAAAATATGAGGCAATTCTTGAAGAGAGAAACAAAAAGCTGGCTGAAGAAAGAGCTGTGCTCGATGAATGTAATAAAAAGCTCAATGAGATATACAACGCTAAAAAAGCTGTAAAAGAAGGAATAAAGCTATTAAAAAAGGACGGTAAATAACCGTCCTTTTGTTTTACATATTGTCCTTATCGAGCTGTGGTGGGATGGAGCTGTTTGTATATTCGCGAAGCTCATCAATAGACTTTTTGCGGAGCTGCTCGTCGCCGTCGAAAGCCACTTCGCCCTCATAATTGAGGAAGCCGAGAGCGGCGGCAATATATGCGGCTGTGCCGTATGGCAGACCGTTTTCGTCGATATCATGTCCCGGATTGTGGGCGCCTATTGTAATGCCTTCCTCCTCATTTCTGATGCCGACACGCATCATAACTGCAGGATAGTAAGTTGTGAAATATGCGTAGCTTTCCGAGCCCATATTTAGCTCTTTATGCTTGATAGCATCATCGCCGAGGGCTTTTCTTACAGCGTCTGCGCCGATTTCAGCCAGCTTATAATTATTAAGTACAGGCAAACCAGGACCGCTGACCGAATCAAATTCAACTTGGCAGTCGAAAAGCTCAGCCTGAGCCTTGCAGATTGCGATAAGCTTTTCCTTGAAAATATTGCCTGCGGCAGCATCGTAGAAGCGGCATGTGCCTTTAAACTGGAGTGTATGCGGAATTACATTGCCAACTTCGCCTGCGTGGACCATACCCATGGAATTTGTGAGTACGACATCAGGCTTGACATAATTCATACGGATAGTCTTGATACATTCGTAAATGCTTACAAAGCAGTCGATTGGATTTATCGACTTATCAGGACGGGAGCCGTGACCGCCCTTGCCTGTAATTGTGATTTTATAAGCTACATTGCCGGCATTTGCAGGGCCGCCCTGACAGGCAATCTGACCTGCAGAAAGGTCTGTGTCAGTATGCTCGGCAAATGAAGCATCGATATGGATATTGTTTTCCTGAATGTACTTCATAATCCAATAGATATTTCCGCCGCCCTCTTCGCCGCGTTCAAAGAGGATATATATTCTGCCCTTGATGGCATCTTTATTTTCGTTGAGAATCTTTGCAGCTGTAAGCAGCATTGCAGTATGTCCGTCATGACCGCAGGCGTGATGTACGCCTCTGACTTTACTGATAGGACAAGCCTTCGGCTTTTTTGCATTGTTTGGAAGTTCATCGATAGGCAATGCATCGCAGTCGGCACGGAGAAGGACTGTCTTGCCCTTTTCGTTGCCATCGATATGAGCGAGGACACCGCCGTCTGGAATATTTACATATTCCACGTCGATTTTGTCTAATTCTGCACAGATAAGCTTTATCGTATTAAACTCTCTGCCCGAAAGCTCAGGATTTTCGTGCATATAGCGGCGAAGCGCTATTGTATGCTCTTTAAGCGCCATACTTTCCTTTAAAATATCCATAATTACCTCCTGTTTTGGTTTATTTATGGTTTGATTATAGCACAACGGATAATAATTGGCAATAAAAAAGAGACGGGATGTACCGTATCTCCGTTTTTAATTCACAGCCTGTTAATCACGCTCAGTTTTGTTATAGAGGATCTCACCTGTATAGGCTTCGATGGCGTATTCATACTCAAGATTTCCCACATCAAAAGAGATTTCATAGAATGTAACCCCTCTTTCCTTTTCAAGCTCGATGTCTAAATCCCGAATCTTGCCGTTGCCTACCTTTGCATGAGTAATAGCCTTTGCCTTGGCTTCGTCTCTGCTTATTCTGTCTGGCTGGGCAGGCTTGGTTTCCTTGACAGCAGTTTTCTGCTCTTTCGGCTGAACCGGCTTCTGTTCCTTGACTTCGGCAGGCTTTGCTTCAGTAACAGTCTTCTGCTCCTTGGCTTCTGTTGGCTTAATTTCATTAAGAACAGGCTTTTCTTCCTTCACTTCCACAGGCTTCGCTTCAACCACAGCGGAGCTTGCTTCGGTGGAAACGGTCTGCTTTTCAGTTCCCTTTGTTGGGATTGTACTCTCTGCCAGCGTTTCTTCAGAATAGCAGCCTGCAAGCAGAGTCATAATCAATAATGCGGAAAGTGTGATTACGTATAAAGATTTTCTCATCGAAACATCTCCTTTCTGTTGTTTGTTTTTAAAAAAGAGGCAGCATACACTGCCCCTTTATTCTATTATTCTTCTGTAAATGCGTCCTTACCGAGACCGCATACCGGGCAAACCCAATCAGCAGGAACATCTTCCCAGGCTGTGCCAGGAGCGATGCCATTGTCAGGATCACCTGCCACCGGATCATATACATAACCGCATGGACATACATACTTTGTCATAACATATTCCTCCATTTATTAGAAAATCTGGTTATTTACTGAGGTTTAACCATATTGCGCTTCGTTTAACGGCTTATCCCAATGGATAACCCCCTGCATCGATGCAGCAATTTCATCTGCCACAGTCTGCACCTGCGCAAGATACTGTTCATCACGCTTTTTAGAACGTCTGCCTTTTGTATAAAGCAATTCTTTTTCGCCACAGGCATCATAACTTATGGCAAAATCCTCAGCATTTGTGTATGGAAAGAAACTCACACCGACCGTGTACTTTATCATTCCGCTGTCGCTTTCGGCATTGAGCCATACAACAGCTCCGCGGCGTTTCACGCCGTTAAATGTACATTCGGCGGAAAAATATTGTCTGTAAACATCAATATTTTTCATGATATTCCCTCCAAAGTTATAGTCTTATTACTTGTTGAAGTATCTCTTGAGGAGACCATCGAAGCCGCGGCCGTGACGAGCTTCGTCCTTTGCCATTTCATGAACTGTGTCATGGATAGCGTCAAGGTTCATTTCCTTAGCCTTCTTAGCGAGCTCGAACTTGCCAAGTGTTGCGCCGCATTCTGCGTCTGCACGAAGTTCAAGGTTCTTCTTTGTATCTGCAAATACTACTTCACCGAGAAGTTCAGCGAACTTAGCTGCGTGCTCAGCTTCTTCATAAGCAGCCTGCTGATAGAAAGCACCGATTTCTGGGTAGCCTTCACGGATTGCCTGACGGCTCATTGCGAGGTACATACCAACTTCTGTGCATTCGCCTACAAAGTTGGAGCGAAGTTCTTCGATGATGGATTCATCAACACCCTGTGCAACACCGATGATATGTTCACAAGCATATTCCTTTTCACCGGACATTTCGTTGAACTTGGAAGCAGGAACACCGCACTGTGGGCACTTTTCAGGTGCGTTTTCGCCTTCGTGTACATAACCGCAGATAGAGCAGACAAATTTCTTCATAGTATTTTCTCCTTTTTACATATAGATAATTTTAAAATTGACTTAATTTCATCGAGCTGAGCTCGTTTCTGATTTTACCGCTTACCGCACAGAAAACCTTTCTGAAAGAGCATTCCGACTTATCCGAAACTCTTGTGCAGCAGAAATCGTCTTCCATACAGTGTGATATAGCTATCGGACCGTCGATATTTTCAATTATATTGGCGAGAGATATATCTTCAGCAGGTTTTTTCAGGAAGTATCCGCCCTGCGCTCCCTTCTTGGAATCGACAAAGCCGGCTTCCGAAAGCTTGGCAAGGATTTTGAGGGAAAATCTCAATGAAACACCGGTTTTTTCAGATATTTCTCTTGCTGAAACAACGCCCGATTCATTTTTTATTATATACAGAATCCGTATCGCGTAGTCAGCTTCTCTTGTAATTTTCATTTTTCTCATCTCCTTTTTGTTTACGCTTTTAGTATACATTAACTTGTGCCATTTGTCAATAGTTTTTCAAAATATTTTTCACTTTTTTAGTAGAAAATATTTTCATTAAAAAAGAGCCCGTTTTAACGGACTCTTTTATTGTATTAAGCCAATTTTCCGGCATCGTGATAGAGCATTACATTTCTCCACTTGCCGCTGTTATAACGGGCTACAATGAGTAATGTTCTCAGAAGCTGGTCTGCAACGAGAGCATACCATGCGCCTACAAGACCTGTGCCCACGAAGTTGATAAGGATAATAGCGAGAGCCGGTCTGAGAATCATAACTGTTGCGCTGGAAACATAAGCTGTATACTTTGTATCGCCTGCACCGCGGAGGACACCTGCAGAGATAAACTGGAGAGCCTGAAGCGGCTGAATGATTGCAACCATCTGGAGCAGCGGGCTGCCCATATTGATGATTTCGAGGTCGTTGTTATAAAGGCCGATAATCTGCTTATTGAAGAAGAAGACCACAACAGCGATTATAGCCGAAACTATCATGCCGAGCTGCTGTGTACGCTTGGAATAATGAACAGCCATGTCTGCCCTTCTCTTGCCGAGGCTCTGTCCTACAAGAGATGTTGCCGAAACCGAGAAGGCTTCGCCGTTCATAAATGTCAGCGCCTGAATATTCATACATACCTGATGGGTTGCGAGAGCTACTGTACCGAGAGAAGCAACTGTCTTTGCATAGATGATCATACCGACACGCATTGCCATTCTTTCGCCCATTGCAGGCATACCGATGGCGAAGATATCCTTAATGGTCTTCTTATGAGGCTTAAAGCCGTCTTTAAGCTCAAGGCGGGCATACTGCTTCTTATTCATAATAGCCGCAAGAGCCATAATGCAGGCTACAAACTGACCGATAACTGTTGCAATGGATGCACCTGCAACCTCCAGCCTTGGGAAGCCAAAGTTGCCGAAGATGAGCAGATAGTTGAACACAACATTCAAAAGGTTTGCCGTGGTGTTATAAATCATAGCGGTTTTCGAGTCGCCTGTCGCTCTCAATGTACTTGTCACAACAGATGTTATCGCCATTGTGAATATACCGAGCATCTGAATCTGGAGATAAACTGTGCCGCCTGCAAGAGTTTCTGCGTCTGCCGCACCCATGAACTTGATCATAGGTTCAGCGAATATGTAACCGAAAATCGCGCCGACAACTGCAATGATAACATTGATAAGCATTGCCTGACGCATTACCAGTTTTGCTTTCTCCTGGTTATTAGCGCCTCTGTATCGTGCAACAAGAGCCATAGTACCCACATTGAGCGCCATAAATACTGTTGTTACAAGGAACTTTGGTTGTGTTGTAAGACCGACCGCTGAAATCGCCCACGCGCCAAGCTGACCTACCATCATAAGGTCGACCATGGATGCAAGCTGTGTCAGCATAAGCTCAACGAGAGACGGCCATGCAAGTCTGATAACGTCGGAATATACCATTTTATTGGTTACGCCTTCGGGCAGCGGCTGCTTGCCGCGGACATTTTTGGAATTGCCTTCCGTGCCGTCGCCCCATGGGAGCCTGTCCAGAGTGGTTTCCAGAATTTCTTCCTTTTTCTTTGTGTCTGCCAAGGAAATCATTCCCCCTTCTTGTTCTTTTTTAATCTACTTAACATTATACCACATTTTCTTACTATATGGAAACTTTTTTTCCTGCTAAAAAATATATTTAACATTTTGTTCATTAACTATTGCATTTTGCGGAAGAAAATTGTATACTTTATGCATAAACTATTTTATAAAAAGGAGCAGAATCTTATGAACTATGTAATAAAAGACAGAGAACCTGCAGACGCTCTCCGCTTTTTTGAAGACATCAGCGCAATTCCACGCGCATCGAGAAACGAAGAAGGCATTGCAAACTTTATGCTCAAGTTCGCTGAAGAACGCGGTCTCTGGGCTGTAAAGGACGAATGGAACAATGTTATCATCAAGAAGCCGGGCTCCAAGGGCTGTGAAAACCTCCCTCCTGTTATGCTTCAGGGTCATCTTGACATCGTTCCTGAAAAGAACCAGGACACAGTTCACGACTGGGAAAAGGACGGTCTCAAGCTCCGTGTTGAAGGCGATATTCTCAAGGCTACAGGCACAACTCT
The DNA here is from genome assembly GCA_017441945.1 of Clostridia bacterium. Classification (GTDB taxonomy): domain Bacteria; phylum Bacillota; class Clostridia; order Oscillospirales; family Butyricicoccaceae; genus SIG471. The sequence continues at coordinate 24,669 of JAFSBG010000129.1, read as the reverse complement.
CGGTTGTGACGACGGCTATGCTCTCGCTTATATGATGGCTGTGCTCGACAGAAAGGATGTTGTTCATCCACCACTTGAATGTGTTATGACTTCCATGGAAGAAGTCGGTCTTATCGGCGCTATGAACATGAGCGGCGAACACATCACAGCCCGCACTATGATCGGTATGGACGGCGGCGGCGAAGGCAAGTTCCTCGTTTCCTCCGCAGGTGGCTGTTATGTATTTGTAAAGGTTCCTTTTGAAACAAAGAAGGCAGAAGGCAAGGCTCTCGGCATCCACATCCGCGGCTTGCTCGGTGGTCAGTCGGGCGGTCTTATCCATACAGAAAAGGGCAACTCCAACAAGATTATGGGCCGTATTCTCTATGAACTCAAGAAGGAAATCTCCTTTGATATCTCCAATATTTACGGCGGTTTCAAGGGCAATGCTATCCCAAGAGAAGCTGACTGCGTAATCGTAATGGACGAAAAGGACATTGCAAAGGCTATCGAAATCATCAAAACTGTCGAAGCCAAGGTTCAGAATGAGCTTCAGTTCTCCGATAAGGGCTTCTATGTTGTTATCGAAGAAGATGCTAAGGCTGAAACTGTTATCGACAAGGAAGCTGCGGCAAAGGTTATCCGCCTCAGCCATGTTCTTCCTAACGGCATGATGATGAAGCACATGGAAATCGAAGGTCTTACAAATGCTTCTCTCAACGTTGGTGTTGTTACACAGGAAGAAAACCAGATCGTTTACGAAGTTACAGTTCGTTCTGCAGAAGACAGCCTTGTTGACTACATCGCTGAAACTGTTGCTGACATCACCGATGCTGTCGGCGCAAAGTGCGATATTCAGGGCAAATATCCTGCATTTGCATACAATCCTGAGTCGAGAATCCGCAAGATTGCTATGGACGAATATCAGAAGCTTACAGGCAAGGAAGGCAAGATCAACGCTGTTCACGGCGGTACAGAAGCTGGCGTATTCCGCGGTCTTCTCCCTGGTCTTGACATCGTAGGTATCGGTCCTAACGCAGGCGGCGCACATACTCCTGAAGAATATGTCGAGCTTCCATCCTTCAAGCTGGCATTTGATCTTCTCCTCAAGATGCTCGAAGCTCTCACAAAGTAAAGTTATACGTAAGAAAAAGCTCTCCTTATGGGGAGCTTTCCTTTTGCCTGCGGCAAAGTTAAGTGTGCTTTGCAAATGAAGAAATGAAGCGGCTGACGCCACGAAGTGTTGCTTCCGGCAACGATAAGGTATCTGCGATGCATTTAATAAAGCGGCAAATAATAAATGCCGTCTGCCGAAAATTACTGCCCTTTTATTGACTTTATGGATGGGATTTGTTATGCTTGGGATATAGAGGTGATTATTCTGAAAATTTCCAACAATATTTTGAAGCATTATCTTAAAAATGTATATTTCATCACGGGTACAGCTTATGCTGGTAAGTCAACTACTGTTAAGATGCTTGCCGAACGATATGATATGATTTTCTGCGGTGAGAATTATCACAGCAAGGTGTCTGACATTGTGGCGACGCCTGAGGCACAGCCTGATATTTCTTTCATCAATAACCTTAAAGACTGGAATGATTTTGTCACACGCTCGCCTGAGGAATATGAGCGCTGGATTTACAGCACAGCGAAGGAAGCGGCTGAGTTTGAAGTGGCTGAGCTGATTGCTATTTCACAGGATAAGAAGGTTATCGTCGATACGAATATTCCTGTGGATATTTTGAAGGAAATTGCCGACTACAATCACGTTGCCGTTATGCTCTCCCCGCAGTCGATGAGTGTCGACAGATTTTTTGACAGAAGCGACCCTGACAAGCAGTTTATTCTCAGCGTTATCGACAGTTGCGAAAATCCTGATGAGGTTATGGAAAATTACAAGCGCGGTCTTGCCCTCATCAACAGCAAGAAGCACTATGACGAATATGCCAACAGCGGATTTTTCACAGTTGTGCGCGAAAACAATGGAATCGACACCCGCGAGCAGGTTTGCGACACCATAGCAAGGCATTTTGGACTTATAAAATAAACTACCCCCTCTGATGAGGGGGATTTTATATACCCGCTGTACTTGACAAAAAGGTTAATATATGTTATTATTTTGGTGTATGAGGGAGTAGCAAGCGCTCTGCGTAACAAGTCAACATACTGGTTATATAAACCTGGCTTGTTTTAATTTGCGAGACTCATGTATGCTATGGTTGAGCTTACATGGAGTCTTTTTATTTTGTTCCAAGTATGGCTGAGCCTGCTTGGATTTTTCATTATGGAGGATTTTTTAATGGAACTCGGTTTCACCCTTTTATTCAACAGCATTCTTCTCGGCGCAGGTCTTGCCATGGATGCCTTCTCTGTTTCCCTTGCCAACGGTCTTAATGACCCAGGCATGAGAAAAGGCAGAATGACAGGTATTGCAGGCATTTTTGCCGCTTTCCAGTTTGCTATGCCGCTCATCGGCTGGATTTGCGTTTCAACTGTTGCTCAGCATTTTGCGGCTTTTGAAAAGTGCATTCCATGGATTGCTCTCATTCTTCTCTGCTACATAGGCGGCAAGATGCTTCTCGAAGGCATAAGATGCACAGACGAGGTCTGTGAAAGAACAGAGCTGACGCTCTCTGCTCTTATCATTCAGGGCATTGCAACATCTATCGACGCTCTTTCTGTCGGCTTTACAATCGCAAATTACAACTTCATTGAGGCTCTTGTTTCCTGCCTTATCATCGGAGTTGTCACATTCTTCATCTGCTTTGCAGGTCTTGCCATCGGCAAGAAGGCTGGCACAAAGCTTGCAGGCAAAGCCGGCATTTTAGGCGGCGCAATTCTCATTTTCATCGGTCTTGAGATTTTCGTTACGAATGTATTTATGTAATATACAAAAGGAAAGCCACCCATGATGGGTGGCTTTTTATTTTATGTAAGTGATATAAACTTATCAACAATCTCCAGGCACATAGCAGCTACAGAATTTTTTCTTTCGATAAACTCATCAGCGCCGCCGCTTATGCTGTCGCTTACGATTTTTATTAAAATGCATGGAACATTATTTCTGTTGCATGTGAGGACTATGCCAGCAGCTTCCATCTCGCATATATCAGCGCCAAACTGCTCATGCATTCTCTTTTTTGCCTGTTCATCACCTATGAACTTATCTCCCGATGCGCAAACTACAGGGACAAGCTCAGGATTCATTTCGATCGCCATCTTCACAAGTTCAGCAGTTGTTGGAATGTAGATATCCGGATAAGAAAGATATCTGCCCACCTCTACGTTATCGACTGCACTTGTGTCAAAATCATAGTGGACAACTTTCTCTACAATGCACGCCTTTGTCACCGCCATTGCCTCTGTAAGTCCGCCGACCACGCCAAAGTTCACCACCATATCCACATGGTACTGGCTGATAAGGAACTGTGTTCCTGCCGCCGCGGCAATTTCACCTGCGCCGCAGTTGACGATTATAAGCTGACAGCCGTTTGTTTCGTATATATAAGTTTTGAAGCCCGCAACGCTGCTTTCCTCTTTGAGCCCTGCGCCATATTTATCAAGTACCGATTTAATTTCAACCGCTACAATCATTCCGATTTTCTTCATTGTATCATAGATTCCTTTCTTTGGTGTTTGTGACCTTTACTTTTCCGCGTAGTAGCGGCACATATTTTTCATAATTTCTGCGAACTTTGCCTTGTCGACAGACATTGCCACATGGCAGTTTGGCTCTTTTTCACGGTCGATTACAGTCTGACCGATATTTTCACAGTCGCCGTCTTCGACACGGACATTGAGATTTTCAAATGTGACCACAGTTTCGTCCATCTGAGAAGCCACAGCAAGGGCATCGTGGATAGCATTGTTGTCCGAGCCATTTTCAACGCAGTTATACTTGGAGAAACGAGAAAGCTCCGCAATAAATCGAGCCTTCTTATTGTCACCGCAAATCGCCATCATATCGTCAAAATCACTCATCTCAACAGCCGCCGCGTGGGTTGCGTTAAGCCCTACCATCCATACGTCCATCTTTTCAAACACCTGTCTTGCAGCATGAGGATCTATCCAGATATTAAACTCGGCTGTTCTGTTTGTGGCGCTGACATTACCGAAGGTGCCGCCGCCCATAATTACAAACTTTTTAATGAGCTGTGGCAAATCGGGGTGCTTTTCAAGGCATATTGCAATATTTGTAAGAGGACCTACAGCAAAAAGCACAAGTTCGCCCTTATGCTTTACAGCCTCATCGTAGATAATTTCCCACGCAGGCATTTCGTCAGACTGAAGCTTTGGCTCGTCAAAAACGAAGGAGCCTACGCCCGACTGTCCGTGGGTATCGGCGGCAAACTGCTTGTATTCCTTTTTGAGAGGCTTTTCTGCGCCGAAGCCGATACGGCAGTTTATGCCTAATTCTTCACGAATGCACAGGGCATTTTTCCTTGTTATAACGGCAGGCACATTGCCTTCAACGGCTGTTATGGCGAGGATTTCAAAGCCCTCGTATGAATTGGCAAGAGCGAGAGCGTAGCTGTCGTCCACGCCCGGGTCGCAATCTATAATTATCGGAATCTTTTTCATATTGAGTCCTCACTTTATTTTGATAATTATATTATAGTATTACTTGCCCATTCTTTCAAGAAGATTTTCGTAGAGTGCCTGTGTTTCTTCGACAGTCTTTGCCGAGATGACGAGATGTTTTCCATTATTTTCCATTATGATATGGCTGTCTGCACCTGTGTAGGCATAAAGTGTATATTTTCCCAGCTCATCATTTGTGAACTGTCCCATCGAAAGTCGCGCACTGCCAAAGCCCATTGTACGTATGCCTGTACGGAAGTCTTCGACATATTCGATATTTTCAATAAAGTCATATCTTACCGTTAAGTCCTCATAGAAATCAGCCTTGATTTCGAAGGATTCATCGCTCATTTCATATTCAATATCGCCTGCAAACATAATCACAACAACGAAAACAAGGATTGCAGCAATACCAACCATGGAAAATTTTCTCATTTTCAGCATTGCAGGAGTAAGCGGCAAGGCTTGCTTTGTTGTAACATCCTTGCCTTCCGCCTTTTCCTTGCGGTAGAAGTTATATGAATATATCATCGGGATAAGCACCATAAGAAGAACGACCGCAAACAGAATAAATACCATTACTTTTTCGTCAAATGCCGCCGAAATAACTGTAAGCATGCCGCCTGCCATCCAGAGCTTGCCTGCCATACGGTGTGTGGCGTTCCAGTTGGCTTCGCTTGAATATGTTGTTGGGATTCTAATGCCTATCGTGGAGTTCATGCGGTTTTTAGGCATATAGTTGCCGATTACAATGAACATAAGACCGATAACAATCGGCGTTGTGCGCTCCGGACCGAATTCATTGCCCATAGCAACCGAGTATGTTGTATAACTTGTGAACAGCGAGATAACCGGCATAATCCACATCATCATATTCAGAACCTTTTCGCTCTGGGCGTTGTCTTTGTTGGTTTTGATGGTTATCCACACGCAGAAAATATGGGCGGCTACAAGGATAAGCGGAACGATTGTGATGCCTGTGATTTTCGGCGAAAAACCATCGGCTGTGCCGTCTGCTCCCCAATGGGTGACCATTGTGTCGGGCAGTTTATCCCACATAAGAAAGCCGAAAAGTATTGGCAGAAGTATTACAAGCGATGTGATTATGATTATATTTCTGTATTTTTTCATAAATTACTCTCCTTTCAGCTCGGTAATCCAGAGCATTATTTCTTCCAGCACCGAGGCGTTCAGCTCATAGAAAATGAACTTGCCTTCACGTGTGTCGCGTATTAAATCGGCATCCTTGAGCACCGAAAGATGTCGCGATATTGATGCGTCTGTCACTTCAAAGTTAGATGAGATTTCCCCTGCGCTCATTCTTCCCTTTTTCAGCATATTCAGTATTTCACGCCTTATAGGGTCGGCAAGGGCTTTCAATGTATTCTGCAGAGCCATATTATGCCTCCTTTATCCATTCTGCTATATCCTTTATGACATTTTCGCCGATGTGACGCTCTGTTTTGTACTCTTTTGCCCCTGCCGCGATGGAATCATAAATCGCAGGCACAAAACAATGATTGAGATTTTCATAGAGATGGAATGTAGCGTTTTCCTTGCCTTCGAGAAGCTTTTTATATGCTGCAAAGTCGATTTCCGCCTTGCACTGAAAATCCTTATCGCCCTGCATGATAAGAACAGGCTTTTCGCAGTTTTTCAGATATTCATCTGCTCTGAACGATTCCATTTCCTTGAAATAATACATGGTTACGCCTGCACCAAATTTGCGTGTTTTGGCTTCTTCATCGGTGATGGTAAGAAGATTTTCAAAGCCTTTCATAATTTTTGCCGTCTGCTTTTCAAGAATCCATTTTTTAATTCCCTTTGACTGACTCAGCATATCGGCAAACTGCACCTTGAGAATCTGCTCAAAATTACGGAGCGAGCCTGCCATAATGATAAGCCCGTCGAAATTGCCGCCTTCGGCATCAATGCGAGGTGCGAGCATACCGCCCATACTATGTCCTGCGATATATATTTTGCCTATTCGGCTGTCTTTACGAAGCATATCAGCGGCGAAAACGGCATCCTCTATCGTTTCTTCCTTTACTGTAATTCCGCCCTTACGCGCCATCTTGAAGCCGTATTTATATGTGCGCTTGTCATAGCGGAGCGAGGCGATGCCATGCTTTGCCAGACCTTCGGCAAAGTCTTTGAATGGAGTGAGGGCGCCTACCTTTTCATCCATATTTGATGAGCCTGAGCCATGGACGAATACTACAGCAGGGACAGGCTGAACTATGTTATCAGGCAGGGTGAGAGTGCCGCCTAATGGATACTGCGGTGTGCCGACTATTACTAATTCCTGTGTCATATTATGCCTCCTTTAACATTTAACCTAATTGTTAATTGTAGTATATCACAACGCCCGCGCTTTGTCAAGGCATACAAAAAGCGCTCCCATACGAGAGCGCCTTGTTTTTGCTTGTTTTTAGTTTTCTGTCATAAAGCGAGCCATAAGATTTGCTGTTGTTTCGAGCTGCTTGATGCCCACCTGTTCTTCGAAAGTATGTACCTTTGTCATACCGCATGCAATGATAATGCAGTCATAGCCCTTATAGCAGAAGTGGTTGCCGTCGCCTGCGCCAGGAAGTGTGAAATCCCATGGTTCAACACCTAAATCTCTGTAATACTGCATCATTCTGCTGTAAAGCTTTGTGCTCTTATCGAGCCAGAGTGGTGGGAGTGTAAGCTCTGTCTTGACTTCGATGTCGCCGCCGAACTTTTCAGCTGCTGCCTTGCAGATGTCGATAACATCGTTTGTCATCTTTTCTGTCTTAGGAATATCGAAAGCTCTTACATTGGCAAGAAGTGTTGCTTCGCCAGGAATGAAAGAAGCCATATCAACGGAAGCATTTACGCCGTGGACATTGATAGTTGTTTCGTCTTCAAACTTGCCCACAGGGATATTTGCAATAGCTTCTGCCATCATCTTGAGAGCGCTGACTGCTTCTTCAGGATTTCTGATGATGTGAGCCTGCTTGCCCTTGAATGTGATTTCGATATTATTGGAGCCGCGGCCTGCTGCTGCGATAACGCCAGGGTCACCAGCTGCGTCGACAGAGATGATTTCCTTGCAAGGAAGCTTGGAATAATCGAAGAGCTTTGCGCCGTACATACCCTTTTCTTCGTTGGCTGTGAAGTACATATATACGTCCTTGATTGGGAGACCTGCGTCCTTGACAGACTTATATGCTTCGATAATGGATGCGATACCAGCCTTGTCGTCTGCGCCGAGGATTGTATCGCCTGCAGAGTAAACATAGCCGTCTCTGATTACAGGCTCAACATTGCCTTCGTGGAAAACTGTATCGATGTGAGCATTGAGGCAGATTGGCTCGCCTTCCATATTGCCCTTGAAGTATGCAAGAACATTGCCGCCTTCCTTGCCGATGGAATAAAGGCATTTATCGTAATAAACCTCATCTGCACCCATTTCTGTAAGGTATTTTACAAGGTATTCTGCCATATTGTTTTCTTCAAATGTGACAGACTTGATTCTGACCATATCGCAGAAATGATTTATCATGCGGTCTGTGTTGATATTGAAATTGATCATAGGATATTCCTCCGTATTTTTAGTGACCGCTGAGTATATCAGAATACGGTCAGCGGCGAGATATTTTTTCGTCAGAATGGATAAAAGCCGCAGGCAAGGCTTTGTGCCTTAGGAGCGCCAAGTGCGCGACCGGTGGCGAGTGCCACCGCATTTATTTAAACCTACGAGGTCCCCGGGCGACCTGTCGTCTGGGGTAAATATCCATTATTGGCGGAAAAAGAGCCACCGATGAGCATATTATTGATTTACTCAGCGGTCACTCTGCTGTATGTACTTTAATCGTACCAGTATTTCAGCGCGGTGTCAATATTTTATTGGCTGAAACTTTATCTCAGATTTTTAAAACTGTCTGCGAAAAGCTTGTACTGCTCTCTGTCAGCCATTTCGCCGAGGGTAATTCGCGCTCTTAAATTGATATCTTTTTCCGACATATCAGGATTTTCCGCTTTCAGCGTTTTTATAATCTGCGCAAGCTTTCCCTCGTAATCGTTAAGTTTCAGTATGTTGTTTATTTTTACAAAACCGCTCATGATTCTTTTAGTGTATGATTCTTCATACAATTCGTCATCCGCTTCGCCATCCAATTCACCAGTTAAGTTTATTCCCTTTATATACCATGCAGACGCTGTTTTGATGTCGATATCTCTGTCGAGACCATATCCGTACAGCTCGCCCAGAGAGATATACGCCTGTAATTTGTCTTCCACTGTGGCGTATTCGTCGGCATCTATCTCAATGCCAAGGCGGTATATTTCGCTATAATTCTTATTTTCAGCGGCGATATCGAAGTCTTTTCTTCTTGCCTTTGCCTCTTCCTGACGGATATATTTTTCTTTCTCCTTGCGTGCGAAAAGATTGTCTTCAAAAATAATCTCTCCGTTTTTTATGCTGTAGAAATCCCAGTATGTCCTGGTATCGGGCGCCTTCTCTTTAATCAGCTCCACAACTTCGTCTGCAGAAAGCATGGACAACCATACAGCCTTATAGCCCTTATCAAGCATAAAACCCTGTGTATTGAGCCATGCGGCATAGTCGACAAAGCGGTGTTCTGCCTTGACATTTTCATCGGAAAAGAGAAACTCTTTTTTGCCGTCGATAACGTCTATAATCAGCGTGATCGTCTCGCGCTGTCTGCCCGACAACGACCTGCCTCTGCGTTCATAATAGTGGTCACATTCAAGGTACTTCATCTGTCTCAGCACGTAGGATTCACCCTTTTCCTTGACAGCCTTGTTTTTCATCATTATGTCCTGAACTGTCCGCTTATTTTTCATTTTGAACGGACCGAACTTTATTTCGCCGAAACCATCGTCTGTCCTGAGCTTATATTGCGGATGTGATGCGAGGATTTCCTCTGTCATACTGCTTCGCTCTTCGGCGGTCAGACCGTATATAATATTGTATCTGTTGAATTTAAACGCATTTACATCGATTTTCATACACATTCCTCCGCAGATTTCTTTATTCAATTTTATCACAGTCCAATTAAAAGGTCAATCGTGTGATTTTCCGCATTTCATAGCATTATTGACATAAAATAATTTTAATGATATAATTTTTACATATACAGATATTTTCGCGAGGAACTTTTCCTCGTTTTTTAGTATTGTAAAGAGGTATAAATGTCACACGTTTCATTTTCACAATTAAATATTTCCGATGAGATGCTGGCTGCTGTTTCCTCGATGGGATTTTATGAAGCTACGCCTGTGCAGGCTTTAGCTATTCCTGTTGTGAAATCGGGCCGTGATCTCATTGCAAAATCCCAGACAGGCACGGGCAAAACGATAGCTTTTGGCCTGCCTATAATCGAAAATCTTATTACAGACGAGGACAAAACCACAGTTCAGGCCCTCATTGTCTGCCCTACACGCGAGCTTGCTCTGCAGGTGGCTGACGAGATGCGCAAACTGGGTAATTATAAAGATGGCACAGCCATCACAACTGTCTACGGCGGTGTACCTATCGAGCGTCAGATTGTAAGACTGCGCCATTCAAACATAGTTATCGGCACACCGGGACGAATTTTAGACCATATCGACCGCCGTACTCTCAAGTTGAAAAACCTCCGCACTCTCGTTCTTGACGAGGCTGACGAAATGCTCAGCATGGGCTTCAAGGAGGAAATCGAGGATATTTTAAAGGCTGTGCCGGAAGAACGCCAGACTTTGCTTTTCTCGGCGACTATGCCGCCTGCAATTATGGCTATCACCGATAAATATCTCAAAAATCCTGAAGAAATCACTATCGATGCTGGCAAGGTAACTCTCGAAAGCATTGAACAGCGCTATATCACTATGCCTGAGGGCGAGAAAAATGAGTATCTGCTGGCTTTTCTCAGCAAGTACAAGCCTAAGCGCTCGATAATTTTCTGCAACACCAAGATGATGAGCGACAATATGATGATTTTCCTCAAGGAAAATGGATTCACTTGCGATGTTATCCATTCGGATATCCGCCAGTCACAGCGAATTTCCACTATGTATGACTTCAAGAGCGGCAAGACTCCGATTCTTATTGCGACAGATATTGCCGCCCGAGGAATCGACGTCAGCGACGTTGACTATGTCATCAACTATGATATTCCACAGACTACCGAATATTACGTTCACCGCATCGGCAGAACAGGCAGAGCGGGGCGTTTTGGTATGTCTGTAACGCTTTGCGCAGGCAAACGCCAGATCATTGAACTGAAAAATATTGCACACGCTGTTAAAAGCGACATCACCGAGCTTAAAATCAAGATAGAAAAACCGACCGCTGTCAAGGGGGACATTATGGATAATATGCGTCAGGCGCTTCAGAGCCGCATTGAAAGTAAATATAAGAAGGCTGTCGAGGCTCTTATTAACGAGGGGCACTCCCCTGAGGACATTGCGGCGGCCGCGCTTCAGCTTTGTTTCTCCGGTGATATGAGCCGCCCTGAGGAGGCTAAAACCCTCTCGGGCTCGACGGATATGAAGGCTAAAAATCATTCCAAGGAATCGGAAAAGCTGATTATTTCCATTGGCAAGAAGCACAAAGCTCAGCCTCACACTATTCTCGCCGCCATTGCAGGTGCAACCGGTATTTCGGGCGAAATGATAGGTAAAATCGATATTTTTGACGATCACACCCTTGTCGAAGTGCCGAAGGACCTTGTATTTGAGATGATAGACTCTCTCGGCAGCTTATGCATTGGCGGAAAGCCTGTGAATTGTGAGCTTTATATCGGCAACAAGGGCAAGACAAGCAAGCCTAACAAGCCAAATAAACCACCTAAAAAGCCTGCTTATAATAAAAAGAGAAGATAAAATTAAGGACACCTTTTCGGGTGTCCTTTTTCTTATATTTTTACCGCTGTTTTAGCATCAAACAGGAAGATGTATTTGCCGATGACAGGCTTGCCGAAGGTCTTTTGGGCGGCTTTTGCATAAATATCCACCTGCTCCTTATGAATATTTGCCATAGTGACAGGGTCAGCCCATACCTTGTCCGACTTGTAGTCGATGATGATAATGCCCTCGTCGGTCTCCATCATAAGGTCAATGATACCATTCATAACAACGGTATCGCTTTCGTCCTCCGAAAGCCCCAGCTCCTTAGGGGTAAACAGGGCGGCAAACTGGGTTTCCTTGCGGATATTTTTTGCGGATTTTATAAGCTCAGCAAGGTCGCTGCCGAAGAAAGCGCGTGCATAATCCATATCAATAAGCTGCTTTTCTTCGTCGGTCAGCTTTTCAAATGCTTCTTCCATTACATCGCTCAGCAGAGCGCCGTTTTTCCAGCTTTCAAAGTCAAAATGCTCCATGAAGTGATGGATGGCATTGCCTTTTTCCACGCCGCCTGCTGTACTTGTTTCCACCTTTACAGTTGGCTTATATTGCCTGCTTTCTCCCTTTAATTCCTTTATCATTGTAGGAGAAAGCTTGGACGGAAGGGTCGTCAGGCTTTCGTGCCCATATTTTGCGTCAAACCAGCTTGGCAATTCCAGTTTCTGGAATTCTTCGCTGCGTTTAAGCACTTCCTTTTCCTTGTCAGGCATCGGAATATCGTCAGGAGAAATCACATGGAATTCCATCTTCTCGGCTGCCTCGCAAATAAGCGGCTTCATCTGCCCTGTGTAGCCGCGGAGAATGTCGGCATCAGGATGATGAATGTAAGAATAGATGAGCCACTGACCGAAAGATGTTGCGTTGGCGGCAATTGTCGGCGCAACGCCATTCCAGCTTTCCTCCGCCCATTCCTTGATTTTCTTTTCAGCGTTCTGCAGGGACATGACCATAACAAGCTTCTGCTTGGCGCGGGTCATAGCAACATAGAGCTTACGCATTTCCTCCTCGGTCAGCTCTTTCTGGGTTTTGATGCTGAGAGCGTTGTAAATCTGGCTTTTATTTATCGTCATAGCCTCTTTATCGCGATATTTTATGCCGATTTTCAGCTTGTCATGGAAAAGAACACTCTTTTTGATGTCCTGATCATTGAATTTCTTAGCGAGGTCCGGCAAGATTACCACAGGATATTCGAGCCCTTTGGACTTGTGGATGCTGAGAATCTGCACTCCCTCCGCCTTGACAGCCCCTTCTTCACTTTCATTTTTAAACTTGTTTTCAAAATATGTTATAAATCTGAAAAGTCCCTTGTAGCCGTTTTTCTCGTAGTTTTCAGCGTGACCGAGCAAAAGACCAAGGTTTTCCCTTCTCGCCTCGCCGTCAGCCATACCAGAATAGAACCAGCTCAGCCTGTGCTCATCATAAATCGCCTCGATAAGGCGGTAAACAGGCATATTTTTCGCCATATAGCGGTATTTTTCAAGGCTTTCAATGAGATTTTTCGCCTTTTCATTGGTTTCGGCAAGCTTGACAAGCCCCTCATAGAGATAGCCATTTTTGTTGCCGATACGGGTCTGAGCGACTTCATCAGCGGTGAAACCATACATATAAGAACGCATGACAGCCACCAGCGGAATATCCTGATATGGATTGTCAATGACCTTTAAAAGGGACATGACAGCCATGATTTCACTGCGCTTTGCGAAGTTTTCCTTCTTGGAAACAGCGCACGGAATGCCGTGACGGCTGAGTTCATACTGGAAATAGCTGACTTTATTGGAGTAGGAGCTGAGCAAAATGGCAAAATCCGAGTACTTGGCGTGGCGTTTTTCGCCGTTTTCCTCCACATCAATCGTGTCATAAAGCTCGGCTATGCGGTTTGCCACCCACTTCGCCTCTGCCTGAACAGCCTTTTCCTCCTCCGAATCATCCTCGCGAAGCTTGAGGTCGATAATCGTCAGCTCGGACGGATAGGACGCATCATACTTTGCACCGAGATAGAGCTTCTGCTTTTCGTCATAGTCAATTCCGCCGAAATCATCGGTCATGATATACTCAAAAACATAATTTGTGCTGTCGAGCACGGTGTTTGCCGAGCGGAAATTTTTATTGAGGTCGATTTTGATTCTCGTTTTATAGCCTTCCTCATCAAGCTCTGCCGCCTCCTTATACTTATCAATGAAAATTGTCGGGTCCGCAAGGCGGAACTTGTAGATGCTCTGCTTGACGTCGCCAACGAAAAAGACGTTGCCCGTTTTAGGCTCAATACAGCGGAAGATTGTGTCCTGAATCTCATTGGTATCCTGGAACTCATCGACAAGGAGCTCATAAGTTTCCTCGGAAATACGCCTTGCAATGTCGGTTACTTCATCCTTTTCCTCGTCATAGAGAAGCGAAAGAGCAATGTGCTCAAGGTCGGAATAATCGAGCACATTGCGTTCACGCTTGACGGCTGTGAAATTGTCTTCAAGCTTGAGAACGAGATTGCAAATTCCTTTTATTATCGGTGCTGTAATGTTATTTTCCTTTACAGTATTTTCACCGCTTGACGAGATGAAATTATCCTTTATTTTCTTTACAGCCTCAACGTATCCACTTCTGGCGCTCTTCATTTTTTCCAGAAATCCCTTGTCGTCATAGCGGCTTGCCTTGAGTTTTGTCTCGGGCAAAGCGGACAGAGCCGTGTAGATATCATCCCAGTTTTTTCCAAGTTCGTCAGCCAGTTTCCCTCCGAAATCGAGAAGCGTTCTGAATGTATCGCCATACTTTTCTTCCACCTCCGGCACGGTGAGAAGCTCGTCATAAGCCGCTTTGAGACGGGAGAACGCATAGGCGTGAATCGCCCTTGCCTCTTTAATGAGGAAGCCACCCCAAGGGGTCTCCTCGATGCTTTCGATATCGTTGGAATCGGCTTCGGCTATCGTTTCGAGCAGCCATTTCTTCGGCGATTTATCGCTGCGTAATTTTCCATATAATTCCAGAACAATTTCGCGGAGTTTCCTATCCCCTCTGTCATCGGAGAAATTTTCAAAGGCAGCTTTGAAGTCGGTATCTTCGCCAAAATGGGAGTATTCCTCTTCCATTACAGTTTCAAGACAATCGGCAAGAAGCTGGTTTTTTTCCGCTTCGTCGAGAAGCGAAAAATCAAAGGACACACCGCATCTGTGGAAATTTGTCTTGATAAGGCTGCTGCAGAATGAATGTACCGTCTGGATTTTCGCCCTTGGAATAAGAGCAAGCTGGCGTCTTAAACGGAGATTTTTAGGGTCCTCCTCCAGCTTTTCAAGGATAGCACGGGTGATTTTTGCCCGCATTTCCCCTGCCGCCGCCTCGGTGAATGTGACAACAATCAGGTCGGTGATATTTATTCCGCCCTCAAGAATCATGCGCATGACGCGCTCGACAAGGACGGCTGTTTTGCCCGAGCCTGCCGCCGCAGAAACTATGAGAGGGGTGCCGTTTGTGACGATGGCATTGTGCTGCTCGGGTGTGAAATTAACATTTGCCATTATGCTTCCTCCTCCATTTCTGCCAACGCTGTTTTGTCGGGCAGATTTTTGATTTTTCTCATTCTGTCCAGCATATTGCTCTCGTCAAAGGCGCAGGCTTCGCCGTAAGGGCAATATTTGCAGGCGTTCATTTCTTCGCCGTGGGTATACGGCTCAGCCTCGATATGACCTGTGTTTATCATATCGGCGATGTCGTTGAGATGGTCCTTGATTTTACGGAAAACATTGCCAAACTGCGCCGAGCTGAGAACAGCCGAGCTTGCCGCAAAGCTTCCGTCTTTCTTGAATTTAACAGGAATATAGCTGAAATTGCCGTCCTTGCTATGCTCGAGAGCATCAATTATATTGGTTTCGTCCAAAACATAGCCTTCGCGTTTGGCGGTCGGCTCCTTCTTTTCGGAATACTCGGTGCGGAGCGGGATATACATGACAGCGGCAGCTTTTCGGGCATCATTTTGCTCGATGCCTATATTCTTTATCTCATTGAGCATCATCATATAGAGGAACATCTGAATGTTCAGCCCGTAAATTATATCGGAAATGCGGAACTTCTTGGTGCCCGTCTTGTAATCGACCACCTTGAGATAAAGATTTCCGTCTTTGACATAGCCGTCGACACGGTCGATTTTGCCGTTTATATTTACTGTAAGTCCGCCTCGCTCGAAACTGTAGCCATCTACGCCGCCCTCGCCGAAGGACAGCTCACAGAACATCGGCTTGAAGTCAGATTGTTCGATTTCATCTATGATGCCTGCGATTATATCATAGGAATTTTTTACAATATTTTCCATAACAACTCTCAGCTTTGCCGTCATTTCACCCTCATGCATAACTCTGGAAATATAGCTTTCAGCCGAGGCTTTGATGGCAGGAGCGATAGCATCTCTGCCCTTTTCAATATATTCTCTGACGGCATTTTCAACAAGCTCATGCATAAACGAGCCGACACTCTTTGCATCGAAATCAATGCGCCTGCGCTCTTTGGCTCGCATGCCATATTCCATAAAATATGCAAACGGACAGCTCTTGATTTTCTCTATTCGTGAAGCCGAAAGATTTGCTTTGTTGCCGTAAAGAGAGCGTATAGTATCGCGTGAAACGAGAGGACCTCGCTTGCCTGATTTTACATTTTCAATACTTTCAAACTGGTTCTGCTTTTTATCTTTAAGATGCTCAAATGCGGAAAAAACTATGTCATCCGACTCTCCCGAAAGATATTTGCTTGCCAGAAGCATGGCTGTATCTTCGGTATAAAGCATATATTCCTCATTTTTGTCTGTAATGTTCTCAAGCTTTACACTATCTATTATAGCTTGTGCTCTCGACATCAAATACGATGGGCGCTGTTCATTGCCCAATAAATCTGCACGGCTGAATGACATATAGAGTTTGTCCTTTGGCAAGTTGAGCGTTCTGTAAATATGACTCTCCATTTCTATCTGGCGCTCCTCGCCTGTCAGCGAAAGCTGAACATTTTTTCGGGATAATTCCTCACGGTCACGCTCGCTGATAAGGCTGCTCTCTGCTCCGTCAGGCGGAAAATCTCCGTCGTTGCATCCAATAATAAATACAACTTCCGGGCGTAAAATCGGAGTATTGCGGAAGTCGGAAAGCACTACTCTGTCGATGGTATCGGGCACTGTCGCGATGCTGTAGCTCGAAAGCACAAGACAAAGCAGGCTGTGGAATTGATTTACATTCATCACATCTTCGCCTGCCACCTGCTCAAACTGGCTGAGGGCATCAATTATGATGTCATAGAGCTGGACATACTCGAGAGCTTCGCGCTGCATCTGCTTGTCATAATACTCCCCGGCTTTGGCTTCCACAAGATTTTCAAAGCCGATAATTTCCATATATTTCCTGATGGCGCTGATGTAGTCTGCGCCCTTCTCAGCAGTCGCAAAGCTGTCCTTGAGATAGGTCAGCGGAGCCATAATTTTCTCGCGGACGGCGTTTATGTCTTTAAGCTCAGCGATTTTCTCATCGCTCTGGCACTCGCCATACTCGGTTATCGTGTTGTGCCATTCCCTGCTCCACATACTGCCGCGGATATTCCATGCAATTACATAATTTTCCAGTTTGCACACAAGCTCCTCAGGGATATCGAGCAGGCCTGTTTTAAGGAATGAGAACATTGCCTCGTAGCTGAAATTGCTTCTCACGGCAAAGACAGCACCTGTCAGCGCTGCAACTGACGGCTTGGCAAGAAGCTCGGTTTTATCTGAGGCGTAGACAGGGATTTTATAGCCATTCATGGCGCGTTCAACAGCGCTGGCATACTTTTCCACATTGCCGCAGGCGATGACGATATCCTTATAGCGGAGATTTTTTTCCCTTGTCAGGCGGAAAATTTCCGATGCAACATAGCTGCATTCCTCATTTATATTGGCGCCCGAAAGGAATCGGATATTCTCACTTTTCCCATATTTTTCCTTTCCAAAGGCAAGGATTTTCTCTGCCAGGAATGAGATGTCGCTCTCCTGAGCATTGTTTTCAAGGGGGATTTTTTTACATTTTATTCCATTATCAACGCACTCTCTTTCAAGGGAGAAAATGCTTCTGTTCTGTTCGAGGAAAAGGCTGTCTTTCCCGTCTGTCATAAAGGTAAAATGAAGGTCGGCATTCTTTTTCATCAGTTCATTTATAAGCTGTCGCTCAGAATGAGTAAAGCCTGTATAGCCGCAGAACCAGATGTCATCGTATGGGATTTCCTGTAAATTACAAAGTTCCTCTGCGCCGTTTGTCAGAATATCTCCAAGGGCAAAACCGCTTTTTTCAAGCTCGCTCTCATAGACCGTGTATGTGGTGGCTATATCGAGAATATCTTCCTTTAAACCGCCGCCTGAATAAGCGCTGTAAAGTTCTTCAGCTTTAACGCCTGATTTCATTATTTCTTCGATGCTCTCAAGCATTTTACTGTAAAAAGATGGATTTTCTGTACCTTTTGTATAGTAGGAGAAGCTGCTCTTTGCCTTGTCAACAGCTCTCTTGCACATAAGGAGCTTTGCGCCGTTTGATGCAAATTTCAACTCTTTATTTTTGATGAAAGCCATGGCAAATCTCGTCATGGAAGCCGCTTCCACATACCGGCTGCCCCCGCTTTCAAACATGGAAAGCAGAGCCTTTTCCATTTCAAAGGTCTTGGTCTCAGGGACGAAAACAAGCTGCTTTTTCCCATTTTCTGTATTTTCTTTTATTCGTTTCAGCATATATTCCGTTTTTATGCTGTCGTTTCTGCAATAGATGATTTCTACCATGTGGTGCTCCTGTATATGGATGAATTGGCTTACGCCGTGAATTGCCTTGCGGCATAAATTGATGCAATACATCATGAATTGTTGCAGAGCAACATTGAGGTGTGCTTCGCACGGATTAAATAGGTCGGACCGTCGGGGACGCCTGTCCCTACAAAGATGGATAAGTTAAAAGTTGAGAGTTGTTGTGCCTGTGGCGCAATTTAATAAGTTTACAACCCCTCCGCTTCACATTCGTTCAGCACCTCCCCTTGCACAGGGGAGGCTTTTTGATGTGTTAATAAGGCGGGAGGGCACGGAGACCCTCCCCTACAAATTAACCATGAAAAAACATTGTAGGGGCGAGCATTGCTCGACCGCAGATAATGTAATAAGTAAAAGTTAAAAGTGAATAAGTGTGGTGTGATAAATCACATTGGATAGGTTTCTCTCCCTCCGTCACTTCGTGACACCCCTGCTGGGGTGGCTCTAAGATGTAGGCAAGGAGAATGCATGTCATTTTGAATGTAACGAAGAATGACACGGTTGGGGTAGCAATTCGGGGATTGTGCGTGTAATTATATAATACCACACCTTATTAAAAAATGCATCACTTTTCTATTGCCGTTTCCGATAAAATGTTGTATAATGTTATACATATTAAAAATAACGAAAGGAGCAAACCAAAACAAATGAGCGAATACAACCCATTTGACGAGGGCAACGACGGCTTCAAGCCTCCCCAGAAGCCGAAGAAAGAGCCTATTGACATCAAGGGCGCAATGAAAAAAGTGCGCAATGTTTTCCTCATCATACTGGCCGTTATCCTCTGCATTTCCACCGTCTGGTCGGGTGCTTATGTGCTTGAATCAGGTAAGGTCGCAGTCATCACAACTTTTGGCCAGTACACCAAAACCGAAACCGAGTCCGGTCTCAAGCTGATGATACCTTACGTCCAGAGGCGTTACATCGTTGACACAGCCAACGTACGCCGTATGGAATTCGGCTACAGAGGCGAGACTCAGACCGATGTACCCGAAGAAAGCATCATGCTGACAGGGGACGAATGCCTTGTCGTTGCCGACTGGACTATCCAGTACAATATTTCCGACGGCTACGCATGGCTTTTCAACCTTGACAACCCTGAAAACACTCTGAGAATCATCGCTGAATCCTCTTACAGACGTGTTGTCGCGGCTCACAGCCTTGACGACATTCTGACAGACAAGAAGGATGAAATCCAGCGTGAAGTTATGGAGGATTTGCAGGAGGTCTGCAACTACTATGACATGGGCGTCAAGATTAACGCTGTCCAGCTTCAGGACGCTATGCCGCCTGACCCTGTTTACGACGCATTTTTAGATGTAACTTCCGCCAAGGAAGACAAGAATGCCAAGATCAACGAGGCTCAGAAGTACGCAAACGAAAAGCTCCCTGTTGCACGAGGCGAGGCTGAAAGCCTTCTCCGTGAAGCTGAAGCTTACAAGCAGGAGCGTATCAACGAGGCTATCGGTGACACAGCCCGTTACTCGGCTATTGCCAAGGAATACCTCAACCAGCCTGAGGTCACACGCACAAGACTTTATCTTGAAATGATAAGCGAGGTCTTCCCTGAGCTTAAAAACATCTACATCACAAATGACAACGGCGACACTCTCCAGTTTATCCCGATAGGAGGTAACGAATAATGAAAGCTATTAAGAAAATTCTTCCTCCTGTTATTATCCTTATCGCAATTTTCCTGCTGGCAAACAGCGTTTTCATCGTAAATGAATACGAAAGCGCTATTGTCAAGCGTTTCGGCCATATTGAGGCTGTCTTTGTAAAGGAAAATGCCCAGAATGTCCGCGAGACCACCGCGAAATATTATCCTTCCCTTGCTTCTGCAAATGTTGTGGAAGGCACAGGCATACATTTCAAGGTGCCGTTTGTCGACCAGGTCACAAAATACTCTAACAGACTTCTCACTTACGACACATCGCCTCAGCAGGTTATCACCTCTGACAAGAAGAAGCTGCTCTTTGACAACAACGCTCAGTGGACTATCGAAAATCCTCTGCTCTTTGACCTTTCAATGAGAAGCATTTCCTCTGCTGAAACACGCATCGACGATATTATCTACTCCTCCATGCGTGAAAAAATCGGTAAAAACCCATCGTCCAGCATTATTTCCGACAAGGAATTGGGCGAAAAGCTTTTAAGTGAGCTTACTTCCGAGGTAAACCTTGCTCTCGAAGGCTATGGCGTTGAGATTTACGACATCAAAATCAAGCGCACCGATGTGCCTGAGGAAAACCATCAGAGTATTTACAACAATATGATCACAGAGCGCAACAGAATGGCGGCTCAGTACCGAAGCGAAGGCGAAGAAGAGGCTATCAAGACCCGTTCAGAAACAGACAAGACTGTCTCTGTTATCCTCTCGGAAGCCAAGGCTAACGCCGAAAAGATAAAGGGTGAAGGCGATGCCGAAGCGGCACGCATTTACAACGAAGCTTACGGCGCGGACCCTGAGTTCTATAAGTTCTACAACACTCTTGAAACATACAAAAACACACTCAAGGACAAAGTCACACTGGTGCTTCCATCAGACAGTGAATTTGCACAATACTTAACAGGAAAGGGACAATAAAGGTATGAATATCTATCTTCAGTTATTTCTCTCGTTTTTCCGCATCGGCGGACTGACATTTGGCGGTGGCTATTCCATGATGCCAATGCTCCAGAAGGAATGCGTTGAAAAGTTCCACTGGTGCACAGAAGGCGACCTTATGGACTATTACGCTCTCGGCCAGTGCACACCTGGTCTTATCGCTGTAAACACAGCTACATTCATCGGCAATAAGACAAAGGGCATTTTAGGCGCAATCTGCGCTGCTCTCGGTGTTATCACACCATCTATTATCATTATCACAATCATCGCAATGTTCATCGACGGCTTCATTGACATCCCTGCAGTTGCAAACGCATTCGCAGGCATCAGAATCGCTGTCTGCGCTCTCATCGTTTCATCTATCGTAAAGCTCTACAAGGGCGGCGTCAAGGATGTTCCTGCATTTATTATTTTCGCAATCGTAACATTCCTCTCCATCTTCACAGACGTTTCCCCTATCCTCGTTGTTGTCGGCGCAGGCGTAGCTGGCTTTGCTATCAAGAGTATCGGAGGTAAGAAATAATGAACGTATTATTCCAGCTTGCATTTGAATTCTTCAAGACAGGTATCTTCACTGTCGGCGGCGGTCTTGCATCGCTTCCATTCCTCTATGATATTTCCGACCGTATGGGCTGGTACACACATTCCGAGCTCATCGACATGATCGCTATTGCCGAGTCCACACCTGGTCCTATCGGCGCTAACATGGCAACATTCGCAGGCTACAAGACAGCTGGTATTTTAGGCTCCATCGTAGCTTCTATTGCTCTCATCGTAGGTCCGATGATTCTCGTGCTCATCATTGCCAACTTCCTTGAAAAGTTCAAGGAAAACAAGCACGTTCAGGCTGTTTTCTACGGTCTTCGCCCTGCAGTTGCAGGTCTTATCACAGCGGCTTGCTACGGCGTTATGGCTATCTCCCTCTTCTCCCCTGACGCTCTCGCAGCAGGCGACTTCATGGGCTTTTTGAACATCAAGGCTTGTGCACTCTTTGCTGTAATGCTCTGGGCTGTTATGAAGTTCAAGAAGCACCCTGTTGTATATATCGCAATCTGCGCAATTCTGGGTATTATTATTCCATTTTAATTAAACAATACGCAAATCCCATAAGCCTCCCCTGTGCAAGGGGAGGTGGCACACAAATGTGTGACGGAGGGGTTGTCAACCTACACTCTCTCGGACGAACAATGTTCGCCCCTACGGAATAAATCGGAAATCTTCCGGTAAAATCAAAGTTTCCCCAGAAATGTAGCCTGTGTGTTCTGTCCATATGCCGAAGGCACACCTTTTTACACGGTGAGAGCAAGCCCCCGCCCTACATTATCTGCGGGAGGCGCAGAGACCCTCCCCTACAAATCCTCAACTCATTCTCATCCTACAAAGGAGATACTACTATGAAAACAGCACTCAAATGCGGTAAGCTTTTTGACCCTAACACAAAGAAAGTTCTTGAAAATATGGTCGTCATCGTTGAAGGCGAAAGAGTTCTCGAAGTTCTCCCACTCCAGAACGCTTACCTTTCCGAAATGAATGTAATCGACCTTACAGAAAAGTTCGTAATGCCTGGTCTCATCGACGGCCATGTTCACATCGGCATGAGCGGTCAGGGCGGCAACACTGCTGACGGCGTTCGCCGTCTCCCTGGCGAAGATGCTCTCACATCTCTCAAGAATGCACAGACAGACCTTATGGCCGGCTTTACAACTCTCCGTGACTGCGGCGCAAACGGCTTTAATGACGTTTCCGTCCGTAACTCCATCAACAAGGGCGAGTTTATCGGTCCTCGCCTTGTGGTCTGCGGTGAATCCATGGGCTCTACAGGCGGCCACTCCGACAGCCACTACGCTCCACAGCTTGTGGAAGCAACTCCAAAGCACCACATCATTGACGGCGTAGCTTCTGCATATCACGCTGCACGCTATAACATCAAGTACGGCGCAGACTTTTTGAAGTTTATGTCGACCGGCGGCGTTATGTCCTTCGGCACAACTGTCGGCGCACAGCAGCTTACATTTGAAGAAATGCGCGCTATCATTGAAATCGCTGAAATGTACGGCATCCATACAGCAACTCACGCTCACGGCACAAACGGCATCAAGTGCGCTGTTCGTGCAGGCGTAACTTCTGTTGAACACGGCATGATTTTAGATGACGAAGCTATCGAACTTATGCTTGAACACGGCACATATCTCACACCGACTATCATTGCGGCTGAGAGAATCGTAGCTAACGGCGAAACAGGAGCTATGGCTCCATGGATGGTTGACAAGGCTCGTCAGGTGCTTTCCCGCCATGAAAACGGCTTCAGAAAGTGTCTCGAACGCGGCGTCAAGATTGCATTCGGCACAGACTCAGGTACTCCTTATAATTTCCACGGCAAGCAGGGCTATGAGTTTGAGCTTATGAACAGATTCGGCATGAAGGTGGAAGACATTCTCGTTGCCGCAACAAAGACAAACTCCGAGCTTATCCGCAAGAATACGGAAATCGGTACTCTGGAAAAAGGCAAGTATGCCGACATCGTGGCATTTGAAAAGAATCCTATGGACGATGTAAAGACAATGACAAACTGCGTATTCGTCATGAAGGGCGGCGCAGTGGTCAAGGGCTAAGATAATATTACACAGAAAAACGGTGGCTTAAAACCACCGTTTTTTATTTTTCTCTTCTTAGTAATGGCACAAGATGTACTGCAATCTGTGCCAATATTATTACACATAGTGCAATCCCAAATGTCTTTATCAGAAAGTTCGGAGCAAAGATAAACACTACTAAAAGCAACGACCACCCTGATGCATAGCGTTCAAGGGATTTTTTCACCATTTGTTGTTTATTGATAAGTTTATACCACAAAACAACAAATGGAAGTATCGCACCGAAATATGCTGAGCCTATCGCCGCAACGGCAAATGCCATCATTTTACTTTTGAAAACAAGATACAAAATACCCGATACACCTGCTGAAACCAATGCTGCAGCTGCCGATGTGAGGAATAAGATTACTTCCGGAAAGTATTTTTCTTCTCTTTCAAACTCTTCTGCCGTGTAGTCTGACTTTTTCTTCAGATATTTATTGAATAATTTAAGACTTACATAAAGAGGAAAGACAAACACAAGAATTATTACACTTATAATTTCAAGAAACTCTTTCATATTTCCTCCCTATTTTTCCCTTTTATATCCCCATATGCAAAACAGGCTGGCAAGGGTCATAGCTGATGCTATTACAATAAAGGGTGCTGTCATTACGTGTCCATCAGCCAAAGCAAACGAGTTTATTGGCAAGAACAGTAACAGCCAGATATAATACACTATTCCTCTTGTATTTACAAAAAATGTCATTATTATGCCTGCCGCCCATAAAACTGCATATCTTATCTGCAAATGTGTTTCTTCTCTGTTGCGGATAATCGTACATATCCAGCGGAATACAAATATAGCTCCTGCTCCAAATGCAAGTATTCCAAGAAGTATTGCTTCGCCTAAATCAATTGTATCTTTTGATAATTTACCACTGAAATAAAAAGGTGAAAGTATAATAATTGCTGGCAAAACTGCTTCAAACCACACTAATATCTCGTCGACATTGAAGTGCAGTTTTTGTCTGATTTTTGTTGAAAGCTTTACCAACAATACACATATCAGTATTTCAACAGGCATCAATACCATCAGCAATACCATAACGCCACACCTCCTGTATGTTGTTGTATTTATTATAGCATACTACAAGTTATAGCGCAATATTTTTTTTGTAATTGTGTATGTTTTTTTATTGCATTCAGCTCCTCGGTAATCTCGAAGTACATTATATATTTCGGGCGGGCGTGGAAACCCGCCC
>JAFSBG010000128.1 GCA_017441945.1 Clostridia bacterium | reverse complement strand
TATATCATATGTTGGCCTGTTTATCTTGTTCTGGAAGTTTAAATTTACAGATTATGCATAATAGTCAGTGAAAATGTATATTTTTTGTTCACCAATATTTATCTCGGACAGAGAGTATTTTATAATTCAATAAGATACGCTCTGCACGGCGAGCCGTCAAAGCCTTTTATATTGAGAGGCGCGGCGCTGAGGAAATATTTGCCCTCCTGTGCTTCATCGAGAACAACCCCTTCAAGCAGAACGATATTCTGGGAAAGCAGTATCTTATGGACAGCCATCGGGGCGTTTTCGTCGCCTACGCTCTGGCTTTCGTTGCCGATAAGCTTTATTTTATGGTCGGCAAAAACCTTTGCCCCATCGGGCATTACAACGGCATTGCCTTTTACAAGTATGCGGTCAGGCGCGCCTGATTTTACAGCTTTTTCCACAATTTCTTTGGCGGCAGCGGCATTTACCTCGCCATCGTAATGAGCCACATAGCAAAGACCGACAAAGCTTTCAAGCGGGATATTTTCAATGGTGTTGCCATCATTTATAAAGTGAAATGGCGCATCGACATGGGTGCCGTTGTGGGCGCACATCGAAAATGCCGACATATTATAAACATCGCCCTTATCCATGCTTACAAGGCGCTCATAACTTGGCACAGGGTCGCCCGGATATACCTTGCACGAGAGGATTTCCTGGGAAATATCGATAATTTTCATAATTTACTCCTTATATGCCGTCATAATGCCCTTATTGACCTTGTGGAAATGGCGAAGCTGTTTTTTATGATGGCAAAGCTTTTCCCTGCAGTTTGCACAGTGTATTGCCCCGTTGGTCTTTTCGGAAAATCTCTCAGGATATTTATGCACATAAATCTCCCACACGACAAGCAGGGCAAGAGCCATAAAAAGCAGGCTCCATGTGTAGTAATCGGGAATGAAAATGAATGGCGTGAACATCATTGCAAAATCCCAGTTATAGATGCGGCAGGTGGTGCAGCATTTGTTTTTCATAAACCAGGTCTGAAACGGGCAGAAAAACAGAATACATATCATATCGCACACCGA
Organism: Clostridia bacterium; assembly: GCA_017441945.1. GTDB lineage: Bacteria > Bacillota > Clostridia > Oscillospirales > Butyricicoccaceae > SIG471. The sequence goes on along the minus strand of JAFSBG010000128.1, from coordinate 3,274 downwards.
GTAAAAAAGGCTGATAAGTAAAAGGATACCCTTATCAATTATATCGGCAAAGTAGAGCACACCGATTATGCCGTTGAGAATTATCCACGCAAGAGTGACGGCCGCAGTGGATTTTTTGCTGTCCAGCTTGATTTTTGGGGTTTCAGTCGGAATGAAATTGCGTCTGAATTGCTTCTGGCAGCCCATGCTTTCAAACCTTGAGGGGAAGAAACGGAGCGCCATTTCAATGACGAAAACTATCCATATAAGGCTCATAAGGACAGGCATTTTGGCTATATGCCCCATAAGCGGCATTTCAAGCTGTGCAGGATTTGTGATATACATAAAGAGGGCGGCAAAAAAGAGAAAGGAGCGCCCCGCAAGCTTTGCATAGTGCATTTTTGATATACCTGACATAATTCCTCCCAATGTGAGTTTATACATCAATAATAGCACTTTTTTATCGGTTTTTCAATTACCACTCGTCCTTGTCCGTTACTTTTTCCGGCTGCTTTATGAAGATATAATTGCTCTCATCCGAGCGTGATTCATCGAAAGTAAAACCGAGCTGGGCGAAGGATTTCATACCCTCCGGATTTGTGATATTATTTTCAGCCATATAGCGCACCATAGCGCCTCTTGCCATCTTACACATGGTTCCCTTCTCGATAATTTTCCCATCTTTTTCCTCTCCGAAGGTAACCGAAATCATTTTTATGCCCTCAGGGAGGTGTTTTGAGACAGCTATGCTGTATTCTTTAGATGCAAGGTTAATTATGCAGTCATTATCCTTGCATATTTCCTCACAAATTAAGTTATTCCAGTATGAGTAAAGGACTTTTGCTTTACCCATTTTCAGCTTTGCCTGCATCTCAAGACGGTATGAAACCACGCCGTCAAAGGGGCGCACAACCCCGTAAAAGCCCGAAATAATGCGCAGATGCCTGTCTATGTAATCAAGCCCTTCTTCATCGAGCACACCGGGCGCCATATACTGATACTGTATGCCCTCGTAGGCGAGAATCGCAGGAGTCAGGTCCCCTTTGAGATTCATGCGTCTGAGACGCTCTGTATTGAGGGCGGCTATGTCATCGTTGCACTTCCAGAGCTTTTTCAGCTCGTCATAGCTCATAGCCTTGAGAGCCTGCATGATTTCTTCGGTCTTATCGAGAAATGCGGGCATAGTCTTCCATTCAAGCCCGTCATCCTGGCGCATTTTCTTGGCAGGCGAAATAATTATCTTCATATTTTTTCTCCTATCCAGCGGCAGATATCGTTTATAACCCTGTCTGCCGTGCCGTTTGCGTATTCATGGAAAATATCATGGCGCGCCTTTTCATAGAGCTTCAACTCGACATCGCAGAACCCTCGTTTTTCCATATTATGTAAAATCTTAATTACGCCTTTTCCCATATCTCCCACAGGGTCATCCTTGCCCGACATAAGCAGGACAGGCATGGACCTGTTCCAGCCGATGCAGGCGTGCTGCTGACCTGTCCGTTTCATCGAGGACAGAAGCTGATGAAAAAGCCCCGACGAAATGTCTCTGCGGCAGGCGTCGTCATTTAAGTATTCGTCAAGCTGAGCCTCGTCAGAGCAAAGCCAGTCAAAGCCTGTGCGTGTCGGCTTGAACTTATTATTATATGTTTCAAAGGACAGCTTTCGCACAAGGTCTGTAGTATTGTCAAAGCCGTTTTTCGTAATCTGCGTCGACACAATCAGCATGATAATATCAAGAATAAGTGAAGGCTGACAGCCTGTGCCGGCGATTATTGCGCCGTCCATATCCTTTGGATGCCTTGAAATATATTCGCGCAGAAGGAATGAGCCGAGAGAGAAGCCAAGCATAAAATATGGAATATTCTGGAATTTCTGTCTGAAAATACCGTGGATTATTCTCATATCGGTAAGGCTTGCTTCCCAGCCATCCTTGCCCAGGGTTGCGATATTGAGTTCTGATTCATTGAGCCCATGGCCCCTCAGGTCAAAGCCACAGACAGCAATGCCCCGCTCTGTCAGCTTTTCAGCCAGCCTGTCATATCTGCCGATATGCTCTGTCATGCCGTGGGTTATCTGCAAAACAGCGCGTACATCCCCCTCAGGAATCCATGAAACACCGTGAAGCTTTGTCTCCCCGCTTGCGCCGAAAATAAAATCTTCTCTTATCATATTCATCCCCCTTTCGGGTCTCTTTTTAATTATATGATAGCAGATTTTCGCATCTTATGCAATATTTATCCCAAATGTTCAAACTTGTGACACGACAAGACCTATATGACTATGATATGATAAAACAGAAAGGGGGACTTATATGAAATCTTCACGAAAAAGTCAGCGCAAGCTGAACAAACAAAATATCAAGCAGGCAATACGAATAGAGTTACGCGAGCACAAGAGCTCTTTCATAATATTCTGCGTTTTACAGATACTGGTATTTATCACATTCATTCGCCACGCAATGCGCGGCGATTTTGAATCGCTCTTTTTCTGCGCCCTTACATATATATTACTGTATGTGCCAAGCTGGCTGCAGGTGCGTCTGCGCATAGAAATACCGCCTTTGCTTGAAATATGCATACTCTGCTTTATTTTTGCCGCCGAAATACTGGGCGAAGTAAATGCATTTTACGTCCGCATTCCCGGCTGGGATACGATGCTCCACACCATAAACGGCTTTCTTGCCGCTGCCGTAGGCCTTTCGACAGTTGTGCTTCTCAACGACAACGAAAACCTCACCTTCGAGCTTTCTCCTCTGTTTCTCGCCCTTGTTGCCTTCTGTTTTTCGATGACGATAGGTGTACTGTGGGAGTTTTTTGAATTCGGCATGGACCGCTACTTTGGTCTTGATATGCAGAAAGACAGCATTGTAAACGTCATCAATTCTGTCAAGCTGGACCCAACCCTCACCAACTCCGTTGTGTCGATTAAAAATATCACCGATGTTTCTGTAAATGGGCAGAGTCTCGGTCTGGGCGGCTATCTCGATATCGGCATTATAGATACGATGAAGGATTTATGGGTCAATTTTATCGGCGCGGTCGTATTTTCAGTTATCGGCTTTTTCCATGCAAAAGGCAAGGGCAACAAGGTGAAAAAACTCATGCCAAGCAGGAAAAACCACAAGACCGATTATCTCAGGCAAATACGCGAAAACAATAAGTCAACAACCACCAGTTCAACTGGTGGCTTGAAATAGCCCTAGAAGGGCACCGTACCGGCCAGCGCCTTAAGGCGCACTGAAAGGCCACCAATCGCATAACTTTCACAGGCCGCCGCTAAAGCGGCCTGTTTTTTT
>JAFSBG010000127.1 GCA_017441945.1 Clostridia bacterium | reverse complement strand
TCGATTACTTCCTTGTAATCCTTGACGAATTCTGCGTCACCGAATGCGCATGTGTCTCTGCCCATCTGATCCTGGATGGAACGTACTACTGGTGTTGGACCAGGGATCATTACGATTTTTCTGTTGATCATGATAGTATTCTCCTTGTATGTTATTTGTTTGTTTTTAAGATGTAAACCCTCTCCGTCATATATTCACAGGAGAGACAGAAAATGATGTGGTAGGGACAATTCACGAATTGTCCGATTTATTATGCCTTACGGCACCACCTCATCCGTCACTTCGTGACACCTTCCCCTCAAGGGGAAGGCAAAATAAAGCTTATTACTTTTCTTCCTTTTTCTGTTCTGTGTAAAGAATTACAGCTACATATTCAAGGTCTTCGTCGCCGATATTTTCAATGCCGTGCCAATCGCCTTCATAGCAGACCATGCTGTCGCCAGGGCCGAGAATGTCTTCCTTGCCGTTGTCAACGACCTTTGCCTTGCCCTTGAGGAAATAGTAAGTTTCAAAATCGCCAACGTGCTGATGATAGCCGATGGAGCATCCCGGAGGGATGATGCTGATAGCAAAAAGGCGTCCTGTGCCGTAAACTTCGTCCTTTTCAAGGATATTTACGATCTTGATAGTACCTCTGCCACCCTTGAGTTCAACTTCGTCGTTAAGACGCATTTCATGAGCTTTACGAATCATATATATCACCTCAGATTTATATTTGCATTCCTTGTGGTCGGTCAGTTTTCATACTGATTTCATTTTAATTGTACTCCGTTTTTTTGTAAATTTCAATGTACTGTTTGAACAAAAATTCACCCCTGTTTTATGACACATTGGATAAAGTCCGGTCGACCTTGATTTTTCTCATAATAAGTGTTATGATATTAGTATCAAACTTTTGAAAAGAGAGATAATAATGACATCAAATCAGGCTATTGAGCCGAAAACCGACTTTAATTCTGAACATATTTCTGAAAATATCCTGTTTTTCCGAAGAAAGCTGAGAATGTCCCAGAAAGACTTTGTTTCGGCGTATCTTTCCGACAAAAACGGTAAGGCAAGCCTCAGTTCGGGCGCATATTCCGCCTTTGAAAACGGCGTAAGCAAAAAGAGCGAAGAAATCGCCCGCCTTATTGCCGAAAAATTGAATATAGACGAAAAGATTTTCTGGCTTCACCCTGATGCTTTCGCCCTCAATATCGACTCGCTCATAATGAACAAGGCTCAGATGTTTGAAGATATAATGAAAAAGCCTGTCCAGCTCCAGAAGACACAGAGCTACACCGACGCTCTCGTCCGCATTATTTCCGACCAGCTTACAGACGGCATTATGGAAGGCGAGATAAAGCCTGGGGACAAGCTGCCCTCCGACCGTGAAATGGCAGAGCGTTTCGGCGTGGGACGAAGCACCATAAGAGAAGCTTTACGTGTCATCTCCCTTATCGGGCTTATCGAGATTCGCCCGGGGCAGGGCACATTTGTGGCTTCGAGTCCGTCTGACTTTTTCGTAACTCCCCTTTCGTGGACTCTGCTTTTAGGCAAGAAATCCATGAATGATGTTATGGTCATGCGTAATATTTTAGAGCTTGGCTCGGCACGTCTTGCGGCAGGCTGTACCGACAAAGCAGCGCTCAGAAGCTTCACTCAGCTTATGGAGCGTATGAAAGCCGCCCACGAAAGCTATGACTTCAAGCTGTTTCTCGACCTTGACCTTGAGTTTCATCTCACGGTAGCCCGCTGCTCGGGAAATCCTATAATTCTTGAACTTCTCCGCACATCCCGCAAACTGATGGCTCTGCTCAGTAAGAGCGGCATGGAAACCATGGCTCACATCGACTCGATTTACGGCGAGCATATCCGCATTTATAATGCCATTATGGCAAAGGATGCCGACGAAGCCGAAAAAGGCATGGCGGAGCACCTTGAAAACTCCAAGGGACGCTATACATACATTCCGCATCAGATTCTCAGCGATAATTAAATCACAAAATGCCTCCTGACCGGAGGCATTTTTGTGTGTCGAAAAAGTGTTTTCGACACTTCAAACGAGGCAGGCCTCGTTTGATTCTGCATCGGTCTGCGCGCACGCCATGCGTACACTTGCCCGATAAAGGTGCAAAAATCCATGCACATATCCTGGATTTTTGCCGATTTAATAGGTTTTGCGCCTGCGGGCGCAGGAAACGCATATTTATAGACTTGTTTATAATTTTATATCTCGATATCCATTTTTATGTTTTTCTTTATATCTCACTTATAATCGGCTCGATATACTCACGGATAAAATCGACTCTGTCAAATATGGTCGGCTTGAAATATGAGGACACCGCAATCACGATATTCTTTTCCGGATTGACATAAATCACATTTCCGCTGTTGCCGATGGCAGCATAAATCCTCTTTTCACGGTCGATTATCCACCACAGATAGCCGTATTCCATTCCCCTGAAGCGGTCGCTTTCAACAATTTGCGGACTGGTCATCTCCTCTATCCATTGAGCTGACACTATCTGTTTTCCGTTGAAAATGCCCTTGTTAAGACACAGCAAACCTATTTTTGCCATATCCTCTGCCGACATACACAGTCCATAGCCCGGAGTGCCAAGTCCGTCAGGGTCGCTGAACCATATATTCTCCTTTGGCAGCTTGCCTATCGTAAACTGCTTGTGTTCCTCTGCCGATTTGGCGTAATAATTTATGTGCTTTGCAATGCCAAGGGGCTCAAAAAGGTATTTATTGGCGTAATAGACAGTTTTCATGCCTGTCGCCCTGTATAATATTCCCGACAGAATGTGCAGGCAGACCGTCTGGTAATTGAACTCATCGGTCAGCCCCTTTCTTCCCCCTAAAAAATCAAGGGAGGTATATGTCCAGTTGTCGCTTATGCACACCTTTGTCCACGGGTCGCCCTTGCACTTATACGGCGCTCTCATGGTGAGCAGATGCTTTATCGTGACATCATGGATGGTCTTTTCCCCTCTTTTTGTCTTATAGTCGGGGAAATAATCGAGGACTTTGTCATTGACGCTCTTTATCTGCCCCTTATCTATAGCTATGCCCACAAGCAGAGCCATAATGCTTTTGGTTGCCGACATTATATGGGTGCAGTCTTCCTTTGTGTAATCATTCCATGTATCGCTGTAAACCATTTTGCCCTCTCTGATTGCCGCAATCTGGCATATATTGGGCTGATTTTTCACTATAAAATCATGAAGTTCTGCTTTATTCATAAACAAATCCTCCATTTTTCTATCATATTTCAATCATAAGTTAATTTAAAATATATTTCAACAGTTTTTGCACAAAAAACGACTTATTTCACCCGATTGACATTCGATGTCATATATAATATAATGTTTATTTGGGCATACCCCAATGTATAAGCCTGTAATATGGTCAGGCGTTTCTGCCAACTGCCGTAAACAGTTGACTACTTCCAATAATCAGTTATGGAGGCATTTTAATGAATTACGACGTTATAATTATCGGCGCAGGTCCTGGCGGTATTTTTTCTGCCTATGAGCTTATCGAAAAGGCTCCTGACCTTAAAATCGCAGTTTTCGAGGCCGGTCACCCTCTCAACAAGCGTTTCTGCCCGATTGACGGTGATAAAATCAAATCCTGTATACATTGCAAGAGCTGTTCAATTATGAATGGTTTCGGCGGCGCAGGTGCATTTTCCGACGGCAAATACAACATTACAAACTCTTTTGGCGGCACTCTTTACGAATATATCGGCAAGGAGCGCGCTCTTGAGCTTATGCACTATGTTGACAATATAAACATGGAAAACGGCGGCGGCGATGCCAAGCTTTACACCACATCAGGCAGTAAGTTCAAAAAGGAATGTATCAAGCACGACCTTCATCTTTTAGACGCTTCTGTCCGCCATCTCGGCACAGACATCAACTATATCGTGCTTGAAAACCTCTTTGCAAAGCTGGAAAAGAAGATGGACTTTTTCTTTGACACACCTGTTGAATACGTTGTCAAGCTGGAAAACGGCTATAAAATCATCACAAAGGATGGCGAATACACCTGTGACAAGTGCATCATCTCTGTCGGCAGAAGCGGCAGTAAGTGGATGGAAACTGTCTGCGGCGAGCTTAAGATTCCGACAAAGTCCAACCGCGTTGACCTTGGCGTCCGTGTAGAGCTTCCTGCGGATGTATTTTCCCACCTTACAGACGAGCTTTACGAAAGTAAAATCGTATACCGCACAAACACTTACGGCGACAAGGTGCGTACATTCTGCATGAATCCTAAGGGCGCTGTCGTTGCCGAAAATACAAACGGCATCATCACAGTAAACGGCCACAGCTATGAGGACCCTGAAAAGCAGACCGAAAATACCAATTTTGCCCTTCTCGTTTCACAGCGCTTCTCTGAGCCTTTCAAGGATTCCAACGGCTACGGCGAATCCATTGCGAAGCTGAGCAATATGCTGGGCGGCGGTGTGCTTGTACAGCGTTTCGGCGATCTTATAAGAGGCAGACGCTCCACACAGGAGCGCGTCAACGAGGCTTTCCTTGTGCCTACTCTCAAGGCAACACCGGGCGACCTTAGCTTAGTGCTTCCTAAGCGTATTCTTGACGGCATTATTGAAATGATTTACGCTCTCGACAAGGTTGCGCCGGGCACAGCCAACGACGACACTCTGCTTTACGGCGTCGAAGTAAAGTTCTACAACATGGAGGTAACAGTAAACAACGACCTCGAATGCTGCCACAAGGACCTTTATATCATCGGTGACGGCAGTGGTATCACCCATTCTCTCTCCCACGCTTCGGCAAGCGGCGTTTATGTAGCAAGAAAAATCATCGAAAAGATGCAGTAATATATAAAAAGCCACCTCACATAAGGTGGCTTTTGTGTTGAAATATGTATAAATATGTGATATAATGACGTTCAGAGCCACCATTAACGGTAGGCGGTGTTTGCCCTCGCACAGAGGGAAATGCGTTTCCCTCTGTTTACATAGATTTAATGCTATGGAAAGGAGGGGAAAACTATGATTTCCTTTTCAGAGCTGATCGCTTTTACAGCGCTCATTGTTTCAATAGTAAAAGTATGTCATGACATTTTTTCGCATAAAAAATAACCGCCGAGTCGCCAAACAGTGCGGTTATTTTTAAAATAAACCATTGAAGGCACACCGTCTATCGGTGGCTTGCTTTATACTGATATTATACATCATCAAAATAACATTGTCAAGCAAACATAAAAGCCACCTCACATAAGGTGGCTTTTGTTTTTTAATGAGTAAAATCGAGGATTTTTACGCTGTCGCCCACTTCGGCTTTTACAAGCTCCATCATCTTTTCGGCAAACGGGCATGGATAGCCGATTGGTGTACCCTTTTTAATGCAGGAAGCAAAGGCGATAGTGTCTGCCCCTCTTTTCACAAGCTCACGGGCACGAAGGACTACCTTCTTTGCAGGACAGCCGCCGCAGTTGATGAAACCGACAATTTCAATGTCCTCTGTGACACCTTCAAATGCGCCCTTGCGGTTTTTGATCATGAGAAAATCTGTTGTGCCCGGACAATAGTCCTCTGTCTGCATACATCTGATGATACCGACTTTCATAGTTATTCTCCTTTTTGATATTTCAAATGAAACAAGTTCCATTTATGTTTGTATACGACAAAGCCATCTCGCACGAGATGGCTTTTTATTTCTTACTTTGTTACAAGACCTGTGAACTTCTTGATACGTTCGTTGTCGCTGTTGAAAATTTCGTCTGGTGTGCCTTCCTGCAGGATATAGCCGCCGTCCATAAAGAGGATACGGTCAGAAACATTCTGAGCAAAGCGCATTTCGTGAGTTACGATGAGCATTGTCATTGTATGAGAAGCGGCAAGCTTCTGGATAACAGCAAGAACTTCGCCTACGAGTTCAGGGTCGAGAGAAGATGTAGGCTCGTCAAAGAGCATTACCTTCGGATTAACAGCCATAGCGCGGGCAATGGAAACACGCTGCTGCTGACCGCCCGACATATGGGCAGGATAAGCATCGCGCTTTTCTGCAAGACCTACCATTGTGAGAAGCTCCATAGCCTTCTTTTCAGCTTCTGCCTTAGGCATTTTCTGAACCTGCACCATTGGTTCCATTACATTCTGTAATGCTGTCATGTTTTTAAACAAATTGTAATTCTGGAAAACCATAGATGTCTTGCATCTGAGGTCGTGAATCTTCTTCTTGTCAGCCTTGTTGTGTGTATCAACAGTGATACCATCGATGGAAATTACACCGTCTGTTGGCTTTTCAAGGTAGTTGATGCAACGGAGGATTGTCGACTTACCTGTACCGGATGGACCGATGATGGAGATAACTTCACCTTCGTGAACATCCAGGTCTACGTGCTTGAGAACCTGAAGGTCACCGAAAGACTTCTTAAGGCCCTTGATGCTGAGTACAACTTTATTCTTATCCATTATTTGCCACCATCCTTTACATAAGGCTTGCTCATCTTCTTTTCAAGATAATGCTGGAGAAGCTCGATAGCTGCGAGAACTACCCAGTAAACGATGAGGAGTGCTGTATAACCTTCAAGATAACGATAGGAAAGGTTAACTTCGTTCTTTGCTGCAGATGTCATATCAAGAACACCGACTGTAAATGCGAGAGATGTGGACTTGAAGAGGTTAGCAAAGGAGTTTACCATACCAGGAATAGCTACTCTGGCTGCCTGTGGAATGACAACACGGCAGATTGTCTGCCAAGGTGTAAGACCGATGGAAATACCTGCTTCAAACTGACCCTTATCAACCGACATAATGGCGCCGCGGATATTTTCGCCCATATATGCTGCAAAGGAAACAGAAAGAACCATTACAGCCGCCCAGTATGCAGGCATACTTCTTACTGTTGTAGAGAACTGTGCAAAGCCGTAATAGAATACGAAGAGCTGTGCGATAAATGGTGTGGAACGGAAGAAGGATGTGAATACAACAGAAAACTGCTTGAGGACAGGGATGTTATAGTATCTGCTTGCCGCAAGACCAAAACCGAGGATTACAGAGAAAACCAGGGAAATGAGCGACAAGGAAAGAGAGTTCCAGAAACCATCAATGATGATGCCGAACATCTCCAAAAAATATTGGAAATCAAATATTGTTGACATATTTACTCCTTATTCACCAATATAAAGGTATAAATGGATGTGAGGCAGGCACATTTTGGGGTATATGCCTGCCTCTGAAAGAAAAAAGGTATAATAAATGTTTAGTTTATTACTGTGGATTCTTTGCGAAGTAATCCTTAGCTGGCTGGGATTCCATAACGTCCATGCCGAACCATTCTGTGCAGAGTTCGGAGTAGGAGCCGTCTTCCATCATATCAGCAAGAACTGTATCGATGAGCTCAAGCATAGCTGCACCGCGTTCTGTACGTGCGAATGGATATGCGTTAACTTCTGTGTAGATTGGGTCGTCTGTAGCAACGCTCTTGAGGTTGAAGCCTTCATGGGATTCCATATAGTATGGGAGAACGAGGAATGCGTATGGGCAAGCGTCAACACGGCCGAGGTTAACTTCTTCAAGAATGATACCGCTGGATTCGTAGATGTTCTTCTTGATCTTGTTGTCTGGGTCACGCTGTGCGATGAATTCGTTCATAGCGGAGCCTTCTGCGAGAGCGATTGTCTTGCCTTCGAGGTCGGACCACTTTGTGATTTCAGTATTGTCAGCATGAACTGTGATGCAGTATGGGGAGAAGAAGAATGGACGTGTGAAGTCATACTTTTCCTGACGAGCTGGTGTGATGGAAATCTGCTTTGCAACTGTGTCAACACGGTTGAGGTCGAGCTCAGCAAATGTTGCTGGGTTGTCGAGCTGAACGAGTTCGAGTTCGAGACCTGTCTTTTCAGCCATGATTCTCCAGAGTTCGATTTCGAAGCCATCCCATTCCTTTGTAGCCTGATCGTAAATTGTGAATGGTGTGTAAGTACCTGGTGTAGCAAGACGGATTGTCTTGTCGTCGCCCAACTTTGCTACCATATCAGCGTATGGGTTAGCAGCTTCTGTTGCTGCTGTTGTAGCTTCTGTTGCTGCTGTTGTAGGTGCTGCTGTTGTTGTTTCTTCTTCCTTAGCGCAGCCTGCGAAGAGGGAGAGAGAAAGAGCGAACACCATCATGAGTGCGATAAATCTTTTCATTGTGATCGTTTCTCCTGTTTGGATTTTTATGTTTTTTTGTCGGACATTTATGTCCACCAAAAATACTATCACAAGCAAATAAAAATGTACAATAGTTCTTTTGAATAGTTAGTTTTGACTTTTATTTGAATTATTTATAATTATATTCTTTATAGGTAAAGCAAATATTCGCATAAAGTTGACATAGGGTAACTTAATAAAGTACGCTTTATAGGGCGCAAAAAAGCACCCTTATGGGGTGCTTTGTATTTTTACATAAAAAATTTACAATTTCATGCCTGCGCCGAATGTTGTGAAACCGATTTTTTCATAGTAAGGCTTCATTTCTTCTGTGCAGATAAACTGGAGATTGAGAGAATGGTCCTTTGCAAACTGGCTGAGCTTATTTACGATTTCTCTGCCGAGGCCGTGATTCTGGTATTCAGGCAGTACGCCCACGCCACACATATATGCGTTTGTAACGCCGTCGGAGATAAGGCGGCCTGTTGCGATGATTTTATCGTCGTCATAGACGAAAATACAGTGGAATGAGCCCTTCATTGCGAAAAGCAATTCCTGTGCGGAAAGGCCAAGCTCTTCATTCCAGCCGATAGCTTCGTAGAATCTATAAATATCCTCTTTCTTAGGTAATTCACTGCGATATGTAAGCATAATTTTCCTCCTTTATTGAAACATGATTTTTATATCATGGCAAATGCCACTAAAATTACAAGAAATGCCACATTATATAATGTGAAGACCTTCATGAAAGCGCCCTTGTCGGCATTTTTGTGCTGTGAGTAGAGCTTGAAGGAGATAAGGCTGGCAAGAGATGCAACGATGGTGCCGAGACCGCCGATATTTACACCCTTGAGAAGGGCGTGAGCATTTTCTGTGAAGCCTGCAAGAAGTGCGGCGCAAGGTACATTGCTTATGCCCTGGCTGAAAAGCACCGACATAATAAGCTCTCTGCCATTGACGAGGGACGAAATTGCATTTCTGACAGCTTCGAGGGAGGAAATATTTCCGACGAAGATGAAGAATGCAACGAATGTACCGAGGAGTGCGTAGTCGACCTGCAAAAGCAGTTTCCTGTTTATAACAAGCATTGCAACAAGTGTGATTATAAAGCAGATGCGATAATCGAGGACACGCATTACTGTGGCAAGTGAGAGGGCGAAAAGGACTACATAGAACCATACGCTCTTGTGTACCGACACATTTTCGCTTTCTGTCCTGCACTGCGGAAGCTTTTTCATAAATACCGCGATGGAAATGAGGACCAAGCTGAGCAAAGTCAGCGGAGCTGTGACACCGAAAAACTCGCCCATCGCCATTTCATAATAGGAATAGATAAAGAGATTCTGCGGATTTCCGATTGGTGTCAGCATACTGCCGAGATTTGCGGCGATAGTCTGCATTACAACGACGAAAACAAGGCTTTTCTCGTCGGTTTTTTCGTAAAGTCCGATACAGAGCGGCACGAATGCAATGAGGGCGACATCGTTTGTCACCAGCATTGCCGAAAAGAATGTCATTAAAATAAGGGCAAGAGCCAGCGAGCGCGGGGTTTTGAATGTTGTGAGGATTTTATTTGCCATCACATCGAAAAGCCCTGTGTGCATAAAGCCCTTGATAACGCTCATAAGGCAGAAAAGCAGGGCAATCACCTTGAAGTCTATATACTCAATGTATGCGGCGCTTATCGGCACAAAAAATGATGAAACAACGGCGAGAGCCGCTGCGATTACGAATACGATTTCTTTTTTGACGAAGTTTTTTATCTTTTCCATACTTTCCCCTGTAAGATTAACTGATGTATAAATTATATAGTATTATGGGAAAGTTTTCAAGATGTTTTTGGATAATTGGAGCGAGATGTCAATTATCTACTTTTCACTATTACTTCTTCTGCGGGAGGGCTCAGAGACCCTCCCCTACATTGGATTGTGTTGTGGAACGTCGTGGGCGCCGTTCCCTGCAAAGATTACACAAAACTTACAAACACAAAGCGAGGCTGAGATAACTCAGCCTCGCTTTGCCAAAACAATTCTTACAGGAAATTTATATGAAAAGAAACTCTATGAACTTGTTTGCACCACTTACTGTCCTATACCGAATAGTGGGGGGATTGTGCCTCCGGCAGAGTTGCTGTCTGCCGAAGGCTTATGTTTTGTATAGAGAAAGGTAATGGTTTATTGCTTGTTTGGTCGTATGTTTTTTCATCTCTTAGTTTATGTCTGTATTATACAAATGATTTATGTCAAAGGCTCGGCACAGTTATGAACGAATTGTAAACCTTTTTCCACAGGCTGTGGATTTCCGGACATTCAAAAAGGACGGCGCAGACCGTCCTTTTGTTATACTATTTAATAAAATAATGTGGGAGCTGGTAGCGGGTACACGAATTGATAAGATGGGAAATCATCTTCTGTGATGCGCCGTAGGAATCCTTGTTCTTTATGGCTTCATAGATAATTCCGTGCTCGACATAGATATTTTTGAGATTTTCAAGTGTCAGCATACCCGATTTGCTTATCTGCCTGATAAGGCTTCGGGATGTGAACAGCAGATTCTGAATTACAGGATTGTGGGAACACTTGGCAATGGCGAGATGGAACTCCATATCGTAATCGAGGAAGTCCTTGAAATTGCCTGTATTATATGCCTCCTGACTGTTTTCGTAAACCTTTGTCAGGAATTCGATATCTTCTTCTGTGGCATTCTGCGCTGCAAGCTGGGCAGACTTCTGCTCGAGCACATTGCGGACCTCTATCATCTGGTCGACACTTTCATCGCCCACAAGGAAGCTCCACGAAAGGGGCATCATAAAGAAATTTGATGTATTCTTGCATATAAATGTGCCCTGCCCCGGGCGAATATCAATAAGACCGAGAACGCTGAGAACTTTAAGAGCTTCACGCAGGGCTGTTCTGCCGACGCCGAACTTTGCCGCTAAATCACGGTCGGAAGGCAGTTTATCCCCAAGCTTATAATCCCCTTCCATAATGGAATTGGAAATATAGTCGGAAAGAATACGCACAAGCTGTTCGACCTGGCTGTTCTGCCCCGTTGCAAAGGAATAATTTTCCTTCTGCTCCTCAGTTTTCACCATAGCCTCGGCATAGGCAATGAAAACATCAGGGTCGTGCATAAGGACAGAAGGCTCTATGCCTATTTTCTTTGCAATAGCTGCAGCTATCGCTTCGCTGTCCTCTCCGCCGAGACGTTCAAAATTGGAATATTTTGAATTGCTCATCATCTTTCTGCCCTCTTCATCGGAAAGATAGGCTTCGATGAATGCCGACTGGGAAAGCTTGAGCATTCTGCGCAGTGATACTATATTATGGTGTATATTTTCCTTGTTCAGTTCATTGATATTGATGTTCATGGGCCTATACACCCTCCGTTTCTCTTTGTTATATATATACATTATGATTATACTATAACCTATAGGCAAAACACAAGTGCCCATTACATTTTATGACAAAATGCACAAAAATTTTTGTGCATTTTTTCGTGTTTTACCTATTGAATTATGTTAACAAATATGTCATAATTTAAAGTATAAAAAGCGGTCGACCGCTCGACCGGATTTCAAAATTATATTCAGAGAGGTAATGAATATGGCTGACAAGAAAAAAATGTCACTCACCACCCAGATCCTCATTGCGACTATCGGTGGTATTGTCTTCGGCTCCATTATCGGAGACTGGGCAGCAAATCTTAAGTTTATAGGCGATATCTTTATCCGCCTTATCCAGATGTCCGTTGTTCTTCTCGTTATGACATCCGTTATGGGTGCTATCGGTAACGTAGACGCAAAGGGCGCTGGTAAGATGGGCTTCCACACATTCAAGTGGATTATCATCTTCACAGTATTCTCCACACTCCTCGGTCTCGCTCTTGGCGCAATCGTAAAGCCAGGTGCTGACATCGACCTTTCCCTCGCAGGCGAAGTTACTCAGACAGAAGCTCAGGCTGCTTCTATCCAGGATACACTCCTCGGCTTCGTTCCAACAAACATCATTAGTTCCATGGCAAGTGGTTCTATGGTTCCATGTATCCTCTTCTCCATCTTCTTTGGTCTTGCAATGGGTACATACAAGCGCCAGACAGGCAACACAATCGTTGGTGACGTTATCAACGCTTTCAACGCAGTTATCATGAACATCATCAAGATGGTTATGACACTTGCTCCTATCGGTATCTTCTGCCTCCTCGCAAATGTTGCAGGCGCTATCGGCTTCAAGGTTATCATCCCAATGCTCAAGTTCCTCGGCTGCTTGCTCGTTGGCGACCTTATCCAGTTCGCAGTTTACATGCCTCTTACAGCAGCTCTCTGTAAGGTTGATCTTAAGAAGATGCCTCAGAAGTTCGCTAAGATGTCTATGATGGCTCTCACAACAACATCTTCCGCTATCTGCCTCCCAACTCAGATGGAAGACTCCGTAACAAAGTTCGGTATCTCCAAGAAGGTTACAGACTTCGTTGCTCCAATTACAATGTCCATGAACTCCACAGGCGCTGCAATGTGCTACGTTCTCGCTATCATGTTCATGAGCCAGTCCACAGGTATTGTTCTCTCCGCTGGCCAGCTCGCACTCTCCATCGTGCTCGCTATCCTCATGTGCATGGGTACAATCGTTGTTCCTGGCGGTATGGTTGTTACATACACATTCTTCGCAGCTTCCCTCGGTCTCCCAATGGAAAGCATTGCAATCCTCATCGGTATCGACTGGTTCTCCGGTATGTTCCGTACAGTTCTCAACGTTGACGCTGACGTTCTCGTTTCCCTCCTCGTTGCATCCAAGATGGGTGAACTCGATAAGGACGTTTACGACGGCAAGAAGACAGTTGACTACGTTGCATAAGTCTTATTAAGTATATTCAAAGGATATCATTTGTGTGGGCAAGTCTTTAAGGCTTGCCCACATAGTGGTATTCAAAGCACAGTTTGTATGATTTTCAGGTCAGCAAATTTTTTTGCTTATCGGAAAATTATATAAACAGATTTACAGAGGACAGAAGATATGAATAAAGAACAATCCACAAGACGCATTATGCTCAACTTGCGTACACTCAGCAAGTACACAGCCACACCTGGCAACGGCTGCACACGTCTTCCATTTACAGAAGACGCTTATGACGCAAAGGAATTCATCCGCTTCCTTATGTGCGATGCAGGCTTAAAGGCTCACGATGACGGCGCAGGCAATATTTTCGGCGTAAAGAAGGGCAAGAATCCTGACCTTCCATGCATTATGATGGGCTCCCACTATGACTCCGTTATCAACGGCGGTAACTATGACGGTATCGCAGGCGTTGTCTGCGCTCTCGAAGTTGCACGTGTACTCAACGAAGAAGGCATCGAGCTTGAGCAGGATTTCGTCGTTGCAGGCTTCAATGATGAAGAAGGTATGCGTTTCGGCACAGGTTATTTCGGCTCCAAGGTTATGCTCGGTCAGGTAACTCCTGAAGAATGTGAAAAGTTCGCCGACAAGGACGGCATCACAGTTGCTCAGGCAATGAAGGAATGGGGTCTCGACCATACAAAGCTCCCTGAATACAAATGGGATATCAATAAGATCGGCAAGTTCATCGAAGTACATATCGAACAGGGCCCTGTTCTCGATGCGCAGAAGATCGAGCTCGGTCTCGTTGAATGTATCGTAGGTATCCAGAGATACATGGTTACAGTAAACGGCAGAGCTGACCACGCAGGCACAACTCCTATGGATATGCGCCTTGACGCTGTGGATATCTCCACAAAGGTGGTTTCCAAGCTTGCTGATATGGCTCGCGCCAAGAACGATGGCACAGTTGCAACTTCCGGCTTCTTCCGCGCTGTTCCATGCGCAATGAACGTTGTTTCCGGCAAGGTTGAATTCTCCATGGACATCCGCTCCCAGAACAACGACAATATCGATGATATCGTAAACAATATCAAAAAGCTCCTCGACGAAGAATGTGCAAAGTGTGGCGCATCCTACGAAATCGAGCAGAAGCTCCACATCACACCTTGCTATCTCGACCAGGATATGCTTGCTCGCCTTGAAGAAGCTGCAAAGGCAAAGGGCTATTCCTATAAGAGAATGCTCTCGGGCGCAGGCCACGATGCTCTCGCTATCGGTCAGGTGCTTCCAACAGTTATGGTATTCGTTCCTTCCAAGGACGGCAGAAGCCATTGCCCTGTTGAACATACAGAAAATGAAGACTTCACAAAGGCAGTCGACATCGTTGTCGATATGATCAAGAGCTTCCAGAACTAAGCTTTACAAATTATTCGGTTTGATTTATAATAAAATCATCAAAAATCAGAAAGGAAGATAATATTATGGGCTATCCAAAAGACATTCTCTCCACACGTTCTATCGTAAAACCAGGCGAATATGCTGTTATTCCACCAACAGGTCTTGTAAATAATGTTATTCCTGGCATCGAAGGCTGCCGCGTTTCCATCGTAGCATCCCCTAAGTACGGCGCAAGCTTTGTTCAGTATGTTATCACAGCTCAGCCGGGCGGCGGCACAACTCGCATTTTCGGCAACGAACCAAACATCGAAACATTCATCTATGTCATCGAAGGTACAGGTACTTTCACAGTTGACGGCAAGGAATATGAAGCTAAGGACGGCGCTTACATCTATGCTCCAGCAGGTGTAGGTCTCCAGTTCAAGAACACAGGCGCAGGCGAAATGAAGGCTCTCCTCTATAAGCAGATTTACATCCCTGCTGAAGGCTGCAATCCTTACGTTTACTACGGCAACACAAACGATATCGAATGGCGCATCTATGACGATATGGAAAATGTTTTCATCAAGGACCTTCTCCCTGTTGAACTCCATTTCGATATGAATATGCACATTCTCTCCTTCGCACCTGGCGGATGCCACCCATTCGTTGAAACACACGTTCAGGAACACGGCGCTTACGTTCTCGAAGGCGAAGGCTGCTACTTCCTCGGCAATGAATGGATGATGATCAAGAAGGAAGACTTCATCTGGTTCGGTCCATACACATCTCAGGCAGCTTACGGCGTAGGCAGAACAAACTTCACATACATCTATTCCAAGGACTGCCACAGAGACGTTATTCTTTAAACCATTATTTTGATCTTTTCAAAATATACTCTGGCAGGTAAACTCCCAATTACCTTCCATAATAGCCATCCCGCAAAAAAGCCCGGACTATCCCCCGGGTTTTTTTGTTGCATAAAAAAGCCACCCATACGGGTGGCTTTTTAAATTATATATTAGTAATTTTCCTTGCGTACTTCAAAGTATGCCTGTGGATGCTTACATACAGGGCAGACTTCAGGAGCTTCAAGACCTACTACAACATGACCGCAGTTACGGCATTCCCAAATTGTAACGCCGCTCTTCTTGAACACTTCAAGCTGTTCAACATTCTTGAGAAGAGCTCTGTAGCGTTCTTCGTGGAGCTTTTCGATAGCTGCTACGCCGCGGAAATCCTTAGCAAGGTCGTGGAAGCCTTCTGCATCAGCTTCATCAGCCATACGAGCATACATATCTGTCCATTCAGCATTTTCGCCTTCTGCTGCGTGGAGGAGATTTTCAGCTGTGTCGCCAAGCTCGCCGAGAGCCTTGAACCACATCTTTGCGTGTTCCTTTTCGTTTTCTGCTGTCTGAAGGAAGATGGCTGCAATCTGTTCATAGCCAGCCTTCTTTGCAACGGAAGCAAAGTATGTATACTTATTTCTTGCCTGGGATTCGCCTGCGAAAGCTTCCCAGAGATTCTTTTCTGTCTTTGTGCCTGCATAAGGGTTCTTCTTTGGTGCTGCAGGAGCATCTTCAATGAGTTCAAATGCAGAAGCAGGCTGCTTGCAGATAGGGCACTTGAAGTCCTCAGGGAGCTCACCTTCGTGGATATAACCGCAGATCTTACATTTCCATTTCTTCATAATTTTTCCTCCTTTGTGGTCAATTCATTTTCAGCCCGTAATTACGGATTTTTTACCATAACTAAATTATACCGCTTTACTCTTTTTTTGCAAGGCTTTTTCATTCGTCAAAATGCAGAATATTTTTATGATTTTTGCACAATAGAAAATTAAAGTGATAGAATTCCACAGCCTGTCAGCATAATAAGCCAAAGGGTGAGAATAAGGATTTTTTTCATTCGTTCGCTCCTTCCTTACAAAGGGGTGGACGTGTATATGTTGATTTGAACTGGGGTTGCCAACGGCTGTCGCTGTTCAGATAAAAGTGCATTCAGCGGTGAGATATTTTTTCGTCAGAGCGTTCATAAGCCGCAGGCAAGGCTTTGTGCCTTAACGAGGATTTTTGAGCGTTATGGCGGAAAAAGAGCCACCGATGGATGTGCTGTTGATCTGAACAGGGATAGCCTGAACTACTTCGCCTCATTCATAGCCATTACAAGGTCTGCGCCGGCAATGTAATCGGTTGTTGTGCCGCCTGTCAGCTTCATATTCCACATACTTACGCTTGGATTCCAGATATAGCTGAACACCGCGCCGTTAGGATATGTGATGATAAAATCCTTGTCCTCATGGACGACTTTATACTCATTTTCGCCTTCATAAATAGTGGCGTGAGTGTATTTTGTGTCTGTATAGACAATTTTTACAGGTGTACCTTCGATTTCAGCTTCAAATTCAAGCTTCTTTTCGCAACCTGCCATAAGGCTGAGCATAAGCACGAGGGCAAGCATAAGTGATAATGTTTTTTTCATTTTCAATACCTCCATTTATAGAATTATAGTATCATTTTTCACAGAAATAGTCAAGCATGATAAAAGGGGCAGAAATCCTCCGCCCCTTTTTATATACATTATTCGATTTACATACCCATGCTGAGATATTCGATCATAGCTCTGCCCTTTGCTGTGAGAGCCATGGAGCCCATATCGAGCACCGCTGTATCGCAGAGGAAGCCTTCCTTGCCTGCACCTTCTGCCACAGTTTTCTTAAACTCTTTGTATAAATCAGAGTTTCTATACTCAACGTAATCGTAATTTTCAAGCTTTACTTCATAATCGAGTGTGATAATGCCCTTATCTTCAAGGTGCAGGAGAGCTTCCCCGATCTGCTTTGCTTCTTCCATAGTTGTGTCAACTGCGTTGAAATAAACAGGCGCAAGAGCTGTCATGCGCACTGTGTCCTCCTCGCCTGCCTTTGTCATTGTGAAACGGCACACAGGAAGGAATGGTGTTTCCATAAGCTCGAACATGAGAGCAAGCTCGCCAAGGTCGAGTGTATCGCTGCTTGAAGAACAGCCGCCGCAAGTTGCGCAGTTGCCTGTGCAGCCTGTTGGCTCGGCAATTTCAGCGGAAGCGCAGGATGAGCTGCTGCCGCAGGAAGCACAGTTACCTGTGCAATTCATAATTTCTTTTTCCATGATAATATATCTCCTAAGTTTTTATTTTTACAATTCATTTACCCTTGCGGTTTCGTCAATGAAATATGCTTTAAGCCCTAATTTTTCAAAGAACTTCACCATTTCGGCAGGGGCGAACTTTTCTGTTGCCTGATGTGTGCCGCCTAAAATACTTACGCCTGCGTTTTCAGCCGCATTATGAATATTCTGCACCCACTCTGCCTTCTTATTCGTCACGCCTGTGATGAAAAGATTGATGCCCTCAGCGGCAATTTCCTTATAGATTTCGGTATTCTTCGCACCGCCGCACATCATGGCGATTTTGCCGTTATTCAGCTCATTTCCTCCGTAATTATAAAGCTTGACTTCATTTCCAAGCACCTTTGCAAGATGTTCAGCAACTTCGTCAGCCCTCTTGAAATCAGACTGGCACATAACACCCATGCGCACGCCGTTCTGCTCGTAAAACTCCTTATAAGGGCGGAGTCCCATGCGCTTTGCAAGGTTGTTGCCAGGGGAATACGGGCCGTTTCTGTCGAGAGGAATATGATAGGAAAACAGGCTGATATTGCGCTCAGCCATCATTTTCTGCCACTTTTCAGCGATAGGCTGAGGGTCGGCAAGAATATCCTCGCGCTGAGGCACAGGATGATGGGTGAAAAGCAGGCAGTTTACGGCGTCAAGCTCGATGAGCTTTTCAAAAACCTCGTCGCCTGCGAAAGTTGCCGTGTAAACTGTGTCCACATCGTCGGCAAAATGATGCTGCAAGCCCTTTTTAGGGAAAACATCGGTACATTCGTCAGGGCGAAACTCCTCTTCAAGAGCCTTGTAAATCAATTCAGCTTGCATATTTGTGTTCTCCTTTCCTCTTATCAGCCTCCCTTGCCTAATGGCCCAGGCCACCTTCTCTTGACCTTCGGTCAATTCACCTTGAGGGAGGGGGACCGCGTCAGCGGTGGAGGGATTTTCTTTCATCATTCAATAATATCCACAATCTCAATGAGATTTTCGCATACAAAATCGGCTTCATTCGGCAAATCCTTGTGGACAAAAATCGTTTTCATGCCCATATTTTTGCCGCCGATAATGTCGGCATTGGGGTTGTCGCCCACCATATAGCACTCGTCAGGGCTTGCATCGCCCATGGCAAGCTCAAATATCTCACGGCGCGGTTTATCAAATCCGCATACACCCGAGCAGACTATATCGTCAAAATAATTTTCGCCGAAAAGCTGGTTTACTATGCCTTCAAGCTCAGGGAAATTGTTGGACAAAAGCACCACACGATAGCCCTTTTCACGGCATTTTTCAATCGTTTCAAGGGTGTCGGGATAGATATTATAGTTTTCGATGCGCATTATATATTTACGCACCTCAGGCGCAATCGCCTTACATTCGTCCTCATTAAAGCCAAAATGAGAGCAGACATACTGAAAATGCTTTTCCATAAATGGCCAGAAATTTTCATTCGTCTTATCGTGGTTGTCGTTCTCATAATGCTCCCACGGATAACCATAGCGGGCAATTTTGCGAATTTCCACAGGGTCAAAGCTGCGCCCTGTCACCTCATCCATCGCCTTTGCAATAGAAATATTCCACATACTAGGCGAATAGACCAGTGTGCCATCAAAATCAAAAATAATCGTCTTCATTATTTAATCATATCACAAATAAGCGGAAATTACAATATAAAAGCCTCCCATAAGGAAGGCTTGGAAATTATTTTACAATGTCATACACCACATTTTTTTCGATGTTTTCACCATCAATGTAAGAAGCATAGTACTTGATATAAACCTGTTCTTCATTCAATTCATAAACTGTCACGCTTACATCTCCCATTTTTCCACCTAACATAGTGCCGTATGCCGCAACATATCGCTCGGTTTCATTAAACGAAGCATCGGTCTTATTCATGTGTAAAACCCTGACTCCCTCTGTATCCTTTTTCAGATACTTTTCTGCGGCTTCAAACATACCGTTTTCCCGGACTTCAGCAAAATATTCTTCTGACATTTTGCCTTCCGGCTGCACACCAAAAGCCAGCCAGCTTACCCCGTCATCAGCGCCATAAAATGTATAAATGTCATCAAGTATCACATCATAAAGAGATTTTTCAGCAAGCGCCATAATTCCGGAGCACGCCGACACGGTGAACAGCATGGCTGTCACCATAGCGATAATTGCAAACTTTCTCATGGTGCGTCCCTTTCTAATATTTCTTACGCTTCGCCGAGATTGCTCCAAAGATGAAGAATAGGATAAGAATTACAACCGAAACCATATCGCCGTACATTGCATTCTTCACAAATTCCGTACCTGTTACCGCGCATACATTGTATCGGAAAACATCGGATATTTCTGTACCCAGAAACATATTCGGCATAAAGAAATATCGTGTGATCGTGCCGATAATCCCTGTGTATGCCCCCAGTATCGCCTCATGCACAAAGTCACTGATAAGAAAAACTGCGGCAGGAATATTGAGGAAAATCAGAGTCTTTATAATATTCTTACGGTCTGTTACAGCAAGACTTCCCGCCTTATACCATATAAGCATAAATACCAAGCCAAAAACCAGGCTTAAAAGCGGCGAAAGTCATGGGAAAAAGCTCATAAATGTGCCAGCCGCCAAAGGGGACAGGCCGACGAGAAATAATTTCGTCTTATGATTTAATTTCATAGTCTGCTCCTTTCGGTGTGTGATTTTTACTGCTTTGTGTTACCATCATATCATTTTAACTTTCATTCGTCAAGTATCCATCATTCATCATAAAAATAATTATTTTCTCAAAATTTTCAAAAAAGTTGTCCTATTTTGGTGTTCCGAATTGTCTTATATATAAAAGGGACGATTGAAATCCCAACAAAAACCAGATATAATGAATAAAAAGGAGGGTTTTTATGAAGAAATTTATCGGCAAACGGATTTTGAATACAATTTTTGCTATTTTGGGTTTAGTGTTTATTATTTATGCATTACTCCACTTTTTTGGCTTAAATGACCCTGCCGGAGTTGAGCTTGGCATAGAAAAACCGGTTATTTATCTTTATCCGGAGAAAGAGATGGATGTTTTCGTCGATGTCTCTGTGGATAACGGAGAGATTTTTGTGACTTATCCCGAAAAAGGCGATGGCTGGAATATTACAGCTCGTCCTGACGGTAAGATTATCGACAAAAACGGCGTGATGCACAACTATCTTTTCTGGGAAGCAAAGTCGAAAATTAAGTTTGATTTGTCAGAAGGCTTTGTGGTAGAAGGTAAAAATTCTGTGGAATTTTTGCAGGAAAAGCTGTCTTATCTCGGTTTGAATCAGAGTGAGATAAACGAGTTTATCGTCTACTGGCTGCCGTATATGATAGATAATCCATATAATTTAGTGTCATTCCAATTGGAAAACTATGATGAGTTCGCGCCATTAACTATTGAACCAAAGCCCGATTCAGTTCAGCGTGTATATATGGCATTAAAACCACTTAATGAATATATCGAAATCCCCGTGCAGCAGCTTGAAAAGTTTGAACGCACAGGCTTTACCGTCATAGAATGGGGCGGCAGCCTGATAAAGTAGGTAGCATATTATGAAAAAATATGTTGCTAAAAGAATTCTATTCTATATTGTTCTTACATTGGCGTGCTCCTTGCTCATTTTCGGATTGATGCACATTTTTACATCTGATTCTCCACTTTTTGTAGAAATTATCGGTTTGCATTAGTTTAAAATAAAGAGGCATTTTGATTAAATAGGCTGCGCACATTGACAAATCAATTCACAAATGATATTATCAATTTAATAATATATTTATGAAAGGAGCTGTCTATGTGTAAACTGATTGTTATGCTTATGTGCCTCTCTCTGTTATCCGGTTGCTCTTTGACCCCTGCAGCCGTAAAGCTTCCCGATGATTCCATAAGTCTTGAAACCGCAGATTCAATTTTGCTGGAGCATGATTTTTCGCAGGTAGTTATTGACCACCTTCTTCCAGGGCATCGCATCCTGCTTGCAGAAAATGCTGTGAACAGTAATGAAACCCGCATTTACCAAACCGACATTGCAATACACCAGCCTGATGACAAGCTTAAGCTAGTCATTGTTTCTATAAAATCACTCGATACAGAAAATGATTTTCTCCACGGCATTGAATATCATATCAGCTCTGAATGGCTGAAAGCTCCGTTTTTAGGTAATTATGATCGAACTGAAATAGAGTATGCAGGCAAAATGCACACTCTGACAAGTAATATGCATCCGTTCTTTAATGATTACAGCTCCTCTGCTTATGTATGGGACAAAAAATCTTCAGAGTGGCTGCTGGCAGATTCCTTTAAAGGCGATTTCGAGAGTAATAAAATTATTTTTAATGGTATTCCAACTTATAAACGCACAAAATATTATACATATTTCACGATGATATCTGATAACCTCCGCGACCATGGTGTAAATGAAATGACGTTGAATTACACCCATTCACTTGTATTTATGACCATGGATAATTATTCACTCACTCATACAATTGAATATTAAATTTAAAAGCCTTCTCAATTCGAGAAGGCTTTTCCTTATACATAAAATCATAAAACGAAAAAAGCAAGTCATAAGACTTAGCTCAGGAGGGCCAATCGCCCGACCGCGGACGAGTGTCCGCGTACCGAGCAGGCAAATTCATTTTGCCCAGCGAGTATTCAATCAAAAAGGGGATCCCATAAAGCCCGCTTTATGGGGAAATGAAAAAAGTCACTCATACGAGTGACTTTTTGAATGTAGGCATTACTTATCTTCCCAAGCCGTCGCCAGCTAAGTATTGTCAGCACAAATGAATTTCACTACTGTGTTCGATATGGGAACAGGTGGACCATCATTGTAATAAACACCTACTAATATATAATCAAGGCTTTCGCCTTAATATCTTTTTGGTGCACCTTCAGGGACTCGAACCCGGGACCCACTGATTAAGAGTCAGTTGCTCTACCAACTGAGCTAAAGGTGCATTTTGTAAATAGCACATTAAAAACTGAACAAAGTACTTCGTAAGCTACTTAGGCTCCGATGTTGAGGTTTGCCCAAATAATTTTCTTTGGTCAAGTCCTCGACCTATTAGTATCAGTCAGCTGAGTACATTACTGCACTTACACTTCTGACCTATCAACCTTGTAGTCTTCAAGGGGTCTTACTCCTTTCGGATGGGAAGTATTATCTTAGAGATGGTTTCACGCTTAGATGCTTTCAGCGTTTATCCAGTCCGCACATAGCTACCCAGCTGTGCCGTTGGCACGACAACTGGTGCACCAGAGGTGCGTCCATCCCGG
>JAFSBG010000126.1 GCA_017441945.1 Clostridia bacterium | reverse complement strand
GGTTCAATGGGGACCCCCGAATGATTAAATAGGCACGCGGACACTCGTCCGCGAGTCGGGCATTCGCCCTCTCAAAAGTTGCAAAAACTGCAAACGAAAACGGGGTCCCCGAACGACCTGTCGTTTGGGGTAAATTACACCCCTTTGGAAACCCCATTTTACAAGGTGTGCCTACGGCATATTGGGCTATTAAATAGGTAACAACCCCTCAGTCAATCTTCGATTGACAGCTCCCCTTGCACAGGGGAGCCGAGATTTCTTCTAAGCCTCCCCTGTGAATTCACCCCACAAAGCAGGCTTTGCGGGGACCCCATTATCGGGGAGGTGGCTGAGTGCAACGAAGTCGGAGGGTTGTAATTTAATAAATGTGGCGAAGTCACACTGCACCTGCGGGAGGGCGCGGAGACCCTCCCCTACAAATTGTCCACAACGGAACAGCTGTAGGGGCGGGTTTCCATGCCCGCCCGCAGACGACCAATGGTCGCCCCTACATTTTGTGTCTTCGGACACAAAAAAAGACTTCCGCATGATTGCGAAAGCCTTTTTATTGAATATAGGGGTGATATAGACTTAATTTGCCTTGATATAGACATCTGCGTATCTGATACCCAGCTGATATGCTCTTGCGTGGGAGTTTACGAAAATGTCAATTCTGTTGCCCTTGATTGCCGAGCCTGTGTCCTCTGCGATGAAATCGCCGAAACCGTCGATGTGAACGACAGAGCCGAGAGGAATCTTTCTCTTGTCAACTGCGATTGTTCTGCCCTCTGTAACCTTCGTGCCCGAAGCTGTGATGCCGTGGGAGTTGCCGTTGCACTTGCGGCATGCGCAGTAGAAGGAGAGCTTGAAACGGCCGAGGCTGTTGTAATCAGCGAGCATAAGCTCTGTGATTGTGGAAGGCTTCTTGATGACCTTGTAGCCGAATGTTGGAACATATTCTGTTTCCTCTTCTTCGAGAACGAAGCCTGTTGGGACAGAAACCTGTGGAACGGAAACTGCGTTGGAAAGGTCTGCAGATGCCATCGCCACTACGGAAACTTCGCGGTTTGCCATAACCTGTGCGTTGGATGGAACCACGATTGTGAGGGCGAGGATAAGTGAGAAGAGAGCGGAAATCACTCTCTGGGATTTTCTGGTAAACATAAAAATTATCTCCTGACGTTAATTTGAGTAACTGTTATTATTATAGCCGGGGGCCGGGAAATTATTACAAGTCTGTTTCTATAAATTACAATTCGTTTGAAAGTTGTAACAGATTGTATCGGGTTTGTTACTCATTTGTAATCATTTAACATGAACATAGGATACACCATCTCACCAAAAAAGTCAACCCTAAAACGGATAAAAAAGATTTTTTTGGTGGTTTTACACAAAATTTATCAGGAGATTATGAATACGAAAAACACAGAGGGTAGATTTCTTGTTGCATTTTGCATAAAAAACAGCTTATTTAGACAGATTTCTAAATAATTCTTTTTACATAATAAATCCTGTGGTGATTATGAAAATTTGCGGAAAACCAGAAAAAAGTTGTTACAAAGTGTGTTGCAAAAGGGGGTTTGATTTACAGAAAATGGGAATGAGGATTCGCCGTCGGCGAAGCGATATGTCCCATGGACGCGATATATTTTCATGGAAAATGCGATATTTGCGCCGGCACAAGCGGTATGTTTTTCTGAGAAAAACGCAAGCGTGATTATGACGGATTGAATTAAAAACAGTCCCTCGTCAGAGGGAGCGAGGTTTATTTAATTCGTGGTTTTAGGGTGCATTTACGAATGCACCACGGACCGTCGGGGACGCCGGTCCCTACAAATTTTTGTAGGGGCGAGCATTGCTCGTCCGCGGGAGGGCACGGAGACCCTCCCCTACGGATTGACTACGAAAGAACGGTGCGTAGGGGCGGGTTTCCACGCCCGCCCGATTATTTAATCGTGATTTATCACGCCGTACTTTTTCACTATTCACTTTTACTTATTACTTTTCAGGACAACCCCTCCGTTTTTGTAAACAAAAACACCTCCCCTTGCACAGGGGAGGCTAATGGGCTTTCTTGTAGGGAATGGCGTCCTCGACATTCCGCTTAATAAATCCGTGACGAAGTCACACCTTAATGTTCCAAAGGAACAATTCATGATGCTCCGCATCAATTCATGCGTGTAAACGCAATTCGTGCCGTAGGCAATTCATTAAAAAAGGCACCCTTGCGGATGCCTTTTTATACCGATTATTAAATTGCGTCGCAGACACAATAGCTTCTCAAATGAAGCACCCATATTTTCCGCTTTCTGCGAATTCATTTCGCTGAAAGTATGACATCTTAAATAGAAAGAAAGTCTTGGAAAAACCGGGGACCCCGGACGACCTGTCGTCTGGGGAATTATTACTTTGCAACGATGTTTACAATCTTGTTCTTTACAACGATTGTCTTTACAACATTCTTGCCTTCGAGGAAGTTAATTACCTTCTGGTCGTTAAATGCGATTTCCTTTGCCTTTTCTTCGTCGCAGTCAAATGGAAGCTCGATGACAGAGCGAACCTTGCCGTTAACCTGAACAGCAACCTTAACGCTTTCGTCAACTGTGAGAGCGTCATCGTGAACAGGGAACTTTGCGTGCGCAAGCATTTCTGTGCCGCCGAGGAGCTCGTTCATTTCTTCTGTGATATGCGGAGCAAATGGGTTAGCAAGCTTGAGGAATGTGTCGAGCTCAGCCTTGTTGATGCCGTTATCATAGAATGTGTTGAGGAGACCCATAAGAGTTGCGATAGCTGTGTTGAAGCGGAGGTTAAGGATATCGTCAGTTACCTTCTTGATAGCCTTGTGGATTTCACGCTTGTTCTTTTCAGAATATTCTGTGCCTTCCTGAACCATGTCGAGAAGAGCCCATGTTCTGTCGCAGAATCTCTTACAGCCCTTGATGGAATTGGAGGACCATGGAGCAGCCTTTTCAAAGTCGCCGATGAACATTTCGTAAAGACGGAATGTGTCTGCGCCGTATTCTGCTACGATATCGTCAGGATTGATAACATTGCCGCGGCTCTTGGACATCTTTTCGCCGCCTTCACCGAGAATCATACCGTGGGAAGTACGCATTGCGTATGGTTCCTTTGTTGGAACTACGCCGATGTCATAGAGGAACTTATGCCAGAAGCGGGAATAGAGAAGGTGGAGTGTTGTATGCTCCATACCGCCGTTGTACCAGTCAACCGGTGTCCAGTATTCGAGAGCTTCCTTGGATGCAAGAGCATCTTCATTGTGTGGATCTGCATAGCGGAGGAAGTACCAGCTGGAGCCTGCCCACTGTGGCATTGTGTCTGTTTCACGCTTTGCCGGCGCGCCGCAGACAGGGCAAGTTGTATTTACGAATTCTTCGATGTCAGCAAGCGGAGAGTCGCCGTTTTCGTTTGGTTCGTAAGATGGAACATCAGGAAGTGTGAGTGGGAGCTGGTCTTCTGGAACTGTAACAGGGCCGCAGTGTGGGCAGTGGATGATTGGAATTGGCTCGCCCCAGTATCTCTGACGGGAGAATACCCAGTCACGGAGCTTGTAGTTGACCTTTGGATGGCCAACGCCCTTTTCAGCCAAAAATTCAACAATTTTTTCCTTAGCTTCTTCAACTGTAAGACCGTCCAAGAAGCCGGAGTTTGTCATGATGCCTGTTTCGCAGTCTGTGAAAGCTTCCTTAGTGATGTCGCCGCCCTTGACAACTTCGATGATTGGAAGGTCAAATGCCTTAGCGAAAGCATAGTCACGGTCGTCGTGGCCAGGAACAGCCATGATAGCGCCTGTGCCGTATGTCATAAGTACATAGTCGGAAACGAAGATTGGGATTTCATTGCCGTTTACAGGGTTGATGCCGCGAACACCGTCAAGGCGGACGCCTGTCTTGTCCTTGTTCATTTCTGCACGTTCAAAGTCAGACTTTCTTGTAGCAGCTTCCTTATATGCTACGATTTCATCGTAATTCTTGAGGGAATCCTTCCACTTTTCGATGTATGGGTGTTCCGGCGCGATAACCATATATGTTGCGCCGAAAAGTGTGTCAGGACGTGTTGTGTAAATTGTCATCTTGTCGCCTTCTGTTGTAGAGAAGTCGACTTCTGCGCCTGTGGAGCGGCCGATCCAGTTCTTCTGCTGAGTCTTTACGCGTTCAACATAGTTTACTTCGTCAAGGTCGTCGATAAGACGCTGTGCGTATTCTGTAATCTTGAGCATCCACTGGCTCTTTTCCTTGCGGACAACTTCCGAGCCGCAGCGTTCACATACACCGCCCACAACTTCTTCGTTGGCGAGAACGCACTTACAGGATGTACACCAGTTTACTGGCATTGTGGACTTGTATGCAAGGCCCTTCTTGAAGAGCTGGATGAAAATCCATTGTGTCCACTTGAAGTACTTAGGGTCAGTTGTGTTGATTTCTCTGTCCCAGTCAAAGGAGAGACCGAGAGACTGGAGCTGGCTCTTGAAGCGGGCAACATTCTGCTTAGTAACTTCTCTTGGGTGGATCTTGTTCTTGATAGCGAAGTTTTCAGTAGGCAAGCCGAATGCGTCCCAGCCCATTGGGTAGAGAACATTGAAGCCCTGCATTCTCTTGAGACGTGCAACGATGTCAAG
>JAFSBG010000125.1 GCA_017441945.1 Clostridia bacterium | reverse complement strand
CGCGGGCGGGCATGGAAACCCGCCCCTACAATATTTTATTTGGAATGCTAAGAGTGCCATTCCCTACCTTAGTATTTCAATAATTCTTCAACTAATTTGAAATATTCCGCTTCGCCTTCAAAGCTGATGAAACGTGGCCACACACCTGCCGAGCCGCCCATTTCAAGGCTTAGCAAAGTCCCCAGCTCCTCATCGGCATACATCATATTTGCTCTCTCTTCATAAAGCGAATACTCTGCCACCTTTGCAGCATATTTTCTCACATTTTTGTTGTCATCAAAATGGGAATACGGCTCATTTTCAATACAGAAAAAGTGTCGCATGGTTTCAACGGCATTTTCAGCAAGAATTGCATGGTTTTCAGCCGTTATTTTATTATATTCGCGTAATTTTTCGGCTAATTTTTCATCGTCAAGACAATTTATATAGGTGTCCTCAATTGCCTGACGGTTTCTGATTTTGTCCTTATGATAGTCCTCATTCAAAGGAAGTTGTGCCATAATTTCATCGATTAGTGAGAAATATTTGTCCATTTCATAGTGGGTGTAGTTCATTACGAATGCTTTCCAGTCGGCGTTTTCGCCAAAACTCATGGCAATGTCGCTGTCGCGGAGCATAAGCTCGCGCGCATTGCCGTAAAGCATATATGTGGAGGCTTTTTCGCATATAATACGCGCCTGTTCAGGCAGGTCATTGAATGTGCTTGCAGTAAAAACATAGCCGAAATGCTTTTTGAGTTCATCCATAACAACTCCTGCCATATTGCGCTTCTGCACACCTGTCATGGTATTGTATTCGGCAATTTTCGCCTGCAAATCTTCATCAAGGTCTTTTATAAATGAGGTATCGACGATTTCACGGGCGATAATTTTGTCCGATATTTCTGTGGATAACTGTTCAGTCTGCAACGACTTTGCTGTTTCGGGTTGAAAGTGCTGTACCATTGTAAATGTGATGCAGCCGTTGATAATTATGAGCAGCAACGCAAAGACGGTGTATTTTTTCATATAGCTCTCCTTTCTGTGAGTTGGGCGGACGAGCGATGCTCGCCCCTACGAAACTTTGCCTGTGACGATTTCATTTTGTCCTGCGATGGCGTAAGCATAGATATTGCCGTCTGTGACAAGACGGCCTGTCTTGCCATTATAGGGATAATAAGGCTTACCATACTCTGTCAGTCGCTCGTAATTGCCATCTTTGTCTGCCCTGACAAGGGCTGTGGTCGGCGAGCTGTCCACATATTTGTGAACAAGTATAAGCACTCCGTCCCTGAGCGGCTCAAGCGCAAGCTCATCAACCCGAATGTTGGTCAGCCTTTCGAGTGAACCATCGCGAAGCGAGATCTTTTTCAGCTCTGAATCAGGGTAACGGCTGTAGTAAATACTGTCCTTTGCAAGACAGGCATGGGTTGTTTCAACAGTTTCATCATTCAAGGCAGGAATTACCATATTTTCCCATTTGTCATAATCGAGAACATTGAGGTCAGATTTGCTGTCATGGTACAAAATCCTGCCATCATCCCAGTCAAACACATATTTTATATCATAATCAAGCTGTTTTTCGGCTTTCTCACGAACATTCCAGAAGAAATATTCATCATTTCTTTCATAAAAAATATACTCTCTGTCAGCAAAATAAATATGGTCTGCCTGTGTGTCAATACTCCATATTTTCCCAGAACTTTCCAAATCAAAAGCGGATATTTTTTCGCCGTCAGGATATACAAACCGCTTTGTTTCCTCTGCCCATACAACATTTTCATCTGGAAAATTATGGATAATTTTTTCTTCCCTGTATTTAAACAGCCGATGCTCCTTATCGAGATAATATACCTCCCCGTCTATGATGTAAAGCTGCTCGACAGGGTATTTCATCGTCTGGGCAGGCAGTCCCTTTTTCACAGGAACATCCGGTCCATACAGGGTCGCGAATATTATCGCGGCAACCAATGCAATTCCGAGAATTATGTTTCGTTTCATGTCGGGCTCCTTTCTACGGGGGATAATCGGAACGTCGTTCCCTACACTTTTTCTGCTTTGACTATCAACATCATAGGGCGGCGCAGCTCGTCCTTCATGCCCGGAATGTCCATCATATTTTCAGGCGGACCTGCTTCGACGACAGCCTTTATTTCAAATCCGCACTCAATAAGCCCCATAATAATCTGCGTCAGCGTATGGTGATATTTCTTCACCGAATGACCGAGAAAATCGGTTTCACGCTGGCCTGTGATGTAATAATTGTCCACAGGCCAATGGGCGATATTGCCGTTTTCATCATACGCCCAGCTCTGCCCCACCCCCGCCGTGAATGTGGGATGCTCGATATTGAACAGGAATGTGCCGCCCTTTGTGAGGGTTTTGAGGACATTTTTGTAAACGGATGTCAGGTCATCTATATAATGTAAGACAAGGTTGGAAATCACCACGTCATATTTTTCGTTTTCAAAGGCAAAATCCTCGATATTCTGCACAGAATAGGCGATTTTTTCGTGGGAATTGCGGATTTTTGCCATGTTTATCATTTTTTCGCTGCCATCGATGGCTGTGACAGATACTGCCCCCTTGTCGGCGGCATATTTTGCGTGCCAGCCGTAGCCGCAGCCGAGGTCGAGGATATTTTTGCCCTCAAGAGGTGGAAAAAGCGGCTCGAGAGTCTGCCACTCGCCTGCCCCGCTGAGCCCGTAAACACTGCGTGACATCTGGGAATAACTGTCAAAAAAATCTTTGTTGTCGTATATGTTCATGGTTGTCCTTTCGTTTGGGATTGTGCAATTCGGGACGCCCTCAGCACCGTCCCCTACGGGGGTTGTGGTTGCGGTTTAACGGCGGGAGCAAGCCCCCGCCCTACATTATCTGTGCGGACGAGCGATGCTCGCCCCTACGGGATTGTGCTTTTTTACAAAAACAGCGGAGTCATAAATGGCTCCGCTGTCTGATTATACATTATATAATACTATTCGAGTTCTGCTGTTGCCATCTTGAGCATTTCAATGATATTGATATGCTGTGGGCACTGTGCTTCACAAGCGCCGCAGCCTACGCAGTTGTGTGGGTCCTTGCCGTCCTTGACCATTGCTTCAAAGTTCTTGTGGCCCTTTTCCTTGCCGTCATAGAGTGAAGCATTGTTGAGGATTGCGAATGTCTTAGGGATATCGATACCCTGTGGACATGGCATACAGTACTGGCAAGCTGTACATGGAACCTTGATAAGGCTGTTGTAAGCGTCGCGAACCTTGTCCATGAGTTCCAGTTCTTCCTGGCTCATTGCGCCAACTTCAACTGTATCGAAGATACGGAGGTTGTCGAGAGTCTGTTCCATATTGGAAACGCCGGAGAGAACTGTTGCGATTTCAGCGTGGTTGCAAAGCCAGCGGAATGCCCATTCAACTGGGGAACGCTTAACCGGGAATGCATCGTAGAGAGCCTGAACATTTGCAGGAGCCTTTGCAAGACGGCCGCCGAGGAGACCTTCCATGATAACGATTGGAATGCCCTTGCTGCCTGCAAGCTTAACGCCCTTGATACCAGCCTGATTGTTGATGTCCATGAAGTTGAACTGAATCTGGCACATATCCCAGTCGTAGGAATTGATGATTTCTTCAAATACTTCGTACTTATCGTGGAAAGAGAAGCAAGCGTACTTGATCTTGCCTGCTGCCTTGAGTTCGTCTAAGAATTCGAGAACGCCGGCCTTCTTTGCATTTTCCCATCTTTCCTTGCCGAGAGCGTGGATGAGATAGAAGTCGATATGGTCG
The DNA here is from genome assembly GCA_017441945.1 of Clostridia bacterium. Classification (GTDB taxonomy): domain Bacteria; phylum Bacillota; class Clostridia; order Oscillospirales; family Butyricicoccaceae; genus SIG471. The sequence goes on along the minus strand of JAFSBG010000125.1, from coordinate 3,203 downwards.
GTCTGGAGCTTTTCGAGCTGGAGATTGAAGTACTTGTGCATATCTTCCTTGTTTTCGCAGAGCCATACAGGAAGCTTTGTTGCAAGATGTACCTTTTCACGGTAGCCATCGAGGAGAGCCTTGCCGACTACGTTTTCAGATGTTTCGTTGTGATATGGCCAAGCTGTATCAACGTATGTAACGCCATTGTCAATAGCTGTGCGGATCATTTTGATAGCAAGTTCTTCGTCGATGACCTTCTTGTCAGGGTCGCCAACGATTGGAAGGCGCATACAGCCTACGCCGAATGCGGAAAGTTCGATGCCGAGTTTACCAAACTTACGATATTTCATATTGATTCCTCCTATTTTTTACATACCAATAGTTTTGATGGTAACATTATACCATAAAAGTTGCCGCAGTGCAAGATTTTTTATGCAGATTGTGTATGATGTTGTATGATGAATGAAATTGGGGATATGCTTATCCTATGGCAAAATCTATGTAGGGACCGGCGTCCCCGACGGTCCGCGGGCGGGCGCGGAGACCCGCCCCTACAAGATAGTCTGTCATTCTGAGCGTATGCGAAGAATCTCCTGCGGTTTGCACAATCCTTGTAGTGGCGAGCATTGCTCGTCCGTAAAACAAAGACAGTCTCATGACACCTCATCCGCCTCGTATTCACTCGGCACCTTCCCATCAAGGGGAAGGCTTTAGGCTTTACTGTCATTCCGAAGCAACGCGAGGAATCTCCTGCGGTCTGCATAATTTATGTAGGGGCGAGCATTGCTCGTCCGCTCGATAATGTAGAGGCGGGGTTTCCCCGCCCGCGGGAGGCGGAACGCCTCCCCTACATTGGATTTTCTGTCATTCCGAACTCTATATGTCATTCTGAACGAATGTGAAGAATCTCCTGCGATTCATTCTTTTGTATACATTACACCATACCAGGGCGGTTTGTTCCACAATTTTTATTTAATTTATATAGACAATTCACTCATTATATGTTATTATATAGCCATAAAAAATACGGTTGGGCTGATGCCCAAAGAAAGGATGCTTTTATGTTCAATTATCCAAAGCCAAGAAAATCCGACTTCACTTATGAGCTTCACGGCGTGACACTTTCTGACCCTTATCAGTGGATGGAAGACCGCCACAGCGAAGAAACTCTCGCCTGGGTAAAGGCACAGAATGAGTTTACTGACAATTATTTCAACACCCTCGAAGGTTATGATGCTCCTGCAAGAGCTAAGATGCTCAAGGAAAACGCAAAGGGCGTTGCTTACTCGGAAGAATATGAGCTGAACGACAAGCTTTACTGCATCAAGACAGACGAGGCTTCCAAGGTTTTTGCCGTAATTCTCGACATGGATTACAACGAGCTTGAAACTATTGCAACTCCTGAATCCTTCGACGGCAAGTACATCTATTCCTCCTGCATTCCTTCTGTTTTAGACAACGGCATCGTTGCTGTAAACGGTCTTGAGCACGGCAAGGCAGCTCCTTCCATCGTAGTTTATGACTATAAGAATAATAAGGTTCTTCATACACTTGAAGGTATGTTCTCCTGGTGCTGGGGCGGCGACGGAAAGACCATCTATTTCGCTGACGCTGATGTCGACAAGACAACAGGCAAGTCTGTTCACTATGTGAAGGTATACAACACAGACACAGACGAAATCACAACTATCCACACACACAACGAGCACTCCCCATTCCTCCGTGTGGCTGCTTCCACTGACGGCAAGTACATCTTTATCCACGCTCACAGAGACTATTCCAACTGCAAGCTCTACTGCTTTACACCTGCGGATAATACTGTACAGGAGCTTACTGACGGCGACTATCTCTCCATAGTATATCTCGGCTCCAATGATAAGTACCACTACATCTTCTCCCGTGAAGGCGCTGACTTCGGCAAGATCATCGGTGTGGAAATCGGTGGAAAAATTGCAAACGCAAAGGACATTCTTCCTGAGTCTGAAAAGAACCTTATCGGCGCTCAGATCACACCAAAGTACATTCTCGTTTCCTCTATGAAGGACGTTGCAGGTGTTTTAGATGTTTACAGCCACGAGGGTGAATTTGTAAAGACTGTTGAGCTTCCTGACAAGTTCGGCAACTGCGGCTCACGCAACTTCGGCAGCCATATCGTAAGCAAGGCTAAGAACTTCTATTTCAGCTTTGAATCCTTCCGCGTTGCTCCTATGACAATGCGTTACAACCTCGAAACTGACGAAATTTCCGTGGCTTACCAGAAGAAGAAGGTACAGGTTCCTGACGATATCGTCGTTGAACAGATTTTCGTTCCTTCCTCTGCTGACGGCGTTAAGATCCCTGCTTTTGTGGTACATAAAAAGGACATCAAGCTTGACGGCAACAACCCTGTTCTCATGTTCGGCTACGGCGGATACCGTCTGCCTGTTGCACCTCAATTCAGCAATACTACTACTGTTCGTGACATCTATGACTGGGTAAACGACGGCTTCGTTTACGTTTCCTGCAACCTCCGCGGCGGCAACGAATACGGCACAAAGTGGCATCACGGCGGCAACTTGGGCAACAAGAAGAACTGCTATGCCGACTTCATCTCCATCGCTGAATGGCTCATCGAAAACAAGTGGACAAATCCTAAAAAGCTGGCTATCTGCGGTCAGTCCAACGGCGGCTTGCTCGTTACAACTCTCATCACAATGCGTCCTGACCTCTGGGGCTGCGTAATCGCGTCTGTTCCTCACACTGATATGATTCGCTATATGTACGACGACCGCGGTCCTATGTACACAACTGAGTACGGCAACCCACGCGAAGAAAAGATGTTCCACTATATGCTCAGCTATTCCCCATATCACAATGTCAAGAATGTTAACTACCCACCGATTTATATTCAGACAGGCGAATGCGACAACAATGTTCCTCCATATCACGGCAAGAAGTTTGCCGCTCTCATGCAGGAAATGAACACTTCCGAAAATCCTGTTCTCCTCCGTGTTCTCAAGGACGGCTCCCACGACAGAGGCCGCGGCGATGCTCTTTACAAGACAGCTTCCGAAGCTCAGACATTCGTAAAGAAGGCTCTCGGCGTTTAGGTTTTATTCATAAGCGGTGTGACACGGATTAAATAATGCGGGCGGGCATGGAAACCCGCCCCAACAAAAATCCCCTTGCCTCGCCCGCACCGGGGCCCCCCGCGAGCCTGCTCGGTGGGGGGGGTTTGAGGG
>JAFSBG010000124.1 GCA_017441945.1 Clostridia bacterium | reverse complement strand
TCTGAGATGTATTTATGAAGCTCATCAAGCAGGTTTTCGGAGACAACCACTTCGTAAAAATATTTTATAATGTCTTTGTTGCTCATTGCACATCTCCTTCGTCAAATTCTTATTTGTCGTTCAGTTCACTTTATCATATTTTCCTGTTCACATCAATGCTTGGTGAAATTGCTGGAGTTGGAGCCCATCAGTCCAAAAGTAAAAAGGGAAAAGTATTTTCTGCCGCCTTTATGTTTTCTGTATTGCAGAGCAAAGCTCTTATCCATATATCACGCAGTTTTACTGCGCCCCACCCTTTTCCATTTCCAGCGATTTAAGTACCTTTTTAAACTGAATTGTGAAAAGAACGGCAGTGAATGTCACGGCTATTATGTCAGCAACCGGCTCTGCCGCATACACGCCCATCGTTTTATCCGATATAAGCTGAGGCATAATATAAATAAGCGGCAGAAGCAGTACAAACTTACGGACTATGGCAACAATGATGGAGCAAGGTGCGTTGCCGATAGATACGAATGTCATCTGGCAGGCAATCTGAATACCGAATATACACATCACGCCGCAGTAGATGCGAAGCGCCGCCGCTGTAAACTCGATAAGAGCGCTGTCAGGAGTGAATATTCCTGCAAATATTTTCGGGAATACCATAATAGCTGCCCAGATTACGCAGGAATAAGTAAGGCAGGATATCAGCAAAAGTTTAAAGGTCTTCTTTACTCGCTCTGTGTTTTTTGCGCCGTAATTGTAGCTTAAAATCGGCTGTGCGCCCTGTGCAATACCCTGCATCGGCAGCATTGCAAACTGCATTACGCTTGTGAGAATGGTCATTGCACCGACAGCAATGTCTCCGCCGTATTTAAGAAGTGAGGAATTGAAGCAGACGGAAATTACGCTTTCGCTGCTCTGCATAATAAATGTCGCCGCACCGAGGGCAATGCATGGAAAAACAAGCTTTGGATTTATGCGAAGGTTGCCCTTTCTGAGTTTAAGATAAGTTTTCTTTCCGCAAAGGAATGAAATCACCCAGATGCTCGAAACAGCCTGTGAAAGAACGGTTGCAAGAGCCGCGCCCTTTACGCCCATGCCCAAGCCGAAAATAAATATCGGGTCGAGAATAATGTTGCATACAGCGCCGATAAGCACGGTGATCATACTGATTCTTGTATAGCCCTGCGCTGTGATAAAGGCGCCCATGCCCAGTGTAAGCTGAACAAAAACTGTGCCGACAGCATAGATGTGCATATAATCTGTGGCGTAACCGATGGTATTTTCACTTGCGCCGAACATCAGAAGCAGGTTTTTGCTAAAGATAAGCAAAACGGCTGTCAGTACGGCAGAAATGATGATCTGCAGAGAAAAGCATCCGCCAAGGATTTTTTCGGCAGAGTCATTATCTCCCTTGCCCATTGATATAGAAGCTTTCGGCGCGCCGCCCGACGCAACCAGCGCTGCAAAAGCCGAAATAATCATGATGATAGGCATACATACCCCTACACCCGTGAGGGCAAGGCTTCCTTCGCCCGGTATATGGCCGATATAAATACGGTCAACGATATTATACAGCATATTGATAAGCTGCGCCACCACTGTCGGGACGGCCAGCTTGAACAGCAGCTTTCCTATCGGCGCCATGCCGAGCATTTCTTTGTTGTCACTCATATTTTCACCTCTGAACATAAATTATATGAATTTTAAAGACAAAAAAGTTGAAAACCGACAAGCAGAAACTTGTCGGTTTTTATGGCGGAGAGTGAGGGATTCGAACCCTCGTGCGATTGCTCGCAAACTGATTTCGAGTCAGCCCCG
>JAFSBG010000123.1 GCA_017441945.1 Clostridia bacterium | reverse complement strand
GGCGTACCTTTCTTGTCATTGGTGTCTGGTGGAGATATGCGCTTTCGATTTCAGCCTGACGATAGATCATATTGAGCACATCTGCCAGTTCATCGAGAGTTTCCTTACCTTCTGTTTCAGTTGGCTCAAACATAAGAGCTTCGTGAACGATGAGCGGGAAGTACATTGTCGGAGCGTGGATACCTCTGTCAAGCATTGCCTTTGCGATATCGAGAGCTGTAACGCCTGTTTCCTTCTTGAGCTGTTCAAGAGTTACAACAAATTCGTGCATGCAATGTCCTTCATAAGCCACAGGATAGATATGCTTGATGCGGTTCATAAGGTAGTTTGCATTGAGAACTGCATTTTCGGAAGCTTCACGGATACCTTCTGCTCCGAGAGTGAGCACATAGGCGAGAGCCTTTACAACAACGAGGAAGTTGCCGAAGAAGCTCTTGAGCTGGCCGATACTCTGTTCGCTGCCTTCTTCACCGAGAACGGAATGTGGAAGGAAAGGCTTTAAGATTTCCTTACAGCCGACAGGACCTGCGCCAGGGCCGCCGCCGCCGTGAGGTGTGGAGAATGTCTTGTGGAGGTTGAGATGAACAACGTCAAAGCCCATGTCGCCAGGACGAGCCTTGCCCATGATAGCATTGAGATTTGCGCCATCGTAATATACGAGACCGCCTGCATTGTGGATAATGTCTGTGATCTCAAGGATATTCTTATCAAAAAGACCTACTGTATTTGGATTTGTAAGCATAAGACCTGCTGTATCAGGGCCTACTGCCTTTTTAAGAGCTTCAAGGTCTACGCAGCCGTCCGGAAGGGACTTGATGCTGACAACTGTGAAGCCTGCCATAACAGCAGATGCTGGGTTTGTGCCGTGTGCAGAGTCAGGAACGATGATCTTTGTTCTGCCTGTTTCGCCTCTTGCGGCATGGTATGCCTTGATGAGGAGAAGGCCGCAAAGCTCGCCATGTGCGCCCGCTGCAGGCTGGAATGTCATTGCATCCATACCTGTGATTTCACAGAGAAGCTTTTCAGCAAGCTCAAGCTCTTCTCTGCAGCCTTTTGTTGTTTCCTTTGGCTGGAGAGGATGGATGCCTGTGAAACCGGGGAGAGCTGCGATTTCTTCATTGATGCGAGGATTATACTTCATTGTGCATGAGCCCAATGGGTAAATACCGCTGTTGACGCCGTAAACGCGGCGGGAAAGATGTGTGTAGTGACGGCTTACTTCGTTTTCAGAAACTTCAGGAAGACCGAGCTTGACCTGTCGGGACATTTCCTCTGGGAAATCACATACAGGAACGTCACATTCAGGGAGCTGTGATGTATAGCGTCCTTCAACGCTTCTTTCAAATATAAGCTTCATTATGCGCACACCTCCTCAACGATTTTTGCAGCGCGTTCGATATCTTCGCGTGTTACCTTTTCTGTTACGCACCAGAGAATGCCGCCTTCAACAGGGAGACCGCCGAGGATACCATTTTCAGCAAGAGCTGCAAGGATCTTTTCAGCATCTGTTGGGACTGTTGTGACGAATTCGTGGAAGAACTGGCCTTCATACTTCATTGCAACGCCAGGAATCTTGCAGAGAAGGTTTGCAAAGTAAACTGCCTTGGAGTGGCACTGCTGTGCAACCTGCTTGAGGCCGTGAGGACCCATTACACTGCAGTATACAGATGCTGTGAGAGCGCAGAGAGCCTGGTTGGAGCAGATATTGGAGCTTGCCTTTTCACGTCTGATGTGCTGTTCTCTTGCCTGAAGTGTGAGAACGAAAGCACGCTTGCCTTCTGCGTCTTCTGTCTGACCTACGATACGGCCAGGGAGCTTTCTTGCCATAGCATCGCTTGTAGCCATAAAGCCGAGGTATGGGCCGCCGTAAGAGAGAGGCATACCGAGAGGCTGACCTTCGCCGACTGCGATGTCTGCGCCGCATTCGACAGGAGTCTTGAGAACAGCGAGAGCGATTGGGTTACAACCTGCGATGAGCTTTAAGCCTGCGCCGTGAGCCATATCGCTGAGCGCTGTAATATCTTCGATCTGACCGAAGAAGTTAGGGCTCTGGACATAGAGACAGCAGGAATCGGCTGTCATCATTTCTGTGAGAGCGTCAACGTCTGTAACGCCGTTTTTATGAGGAACAACTACCATTTCGCAGTTTGCGGAATTGCAGTATGTGCGGATTGTTTCGATAACATCAGGATGAGCAGCGCCAGAAACGAGAGCCTTTGTTCTCTTTCTGTCGCGGCACATTGTGACAGCTTCTGCAGCTGCACTTGCTCCGTCATATACAGAAGCATTGGAAACGTCCATGCCTGTAAGCTGGCAGATCATTGTCTGATATTCGAAAATCGACTGGAGCACACCCTGGCTGATTTCAGCCTGATATGGTGTGTATGTTGTGAGGAATTCTTCCTTTGCAGGAATATACTTTACGATAGATGGAATATGGTGGTCATAAGCGCCTGCGCCGCGAAGAATGACAGGGAAAACTGTGTTTTTAGCTGCCATTTCGCCCATAACACGGCGGACTTCCATCTCGCTGAGACCCTTTGGAATATCGAGCGCTCTGTCAAAGCGCACCTTTTCCGGAATGACCGCGAAAAGCTCATCGATGCTCTTTACGCCGATAAAATCGAGCATCTCCTGTCTTTCACGGACAGAGGATGGAATATAGCTTCCCATATTACTTCTCCGATTCTACGAATGCGATGTATTCTTCTGCTGTGAGGAGTTCTTCCTTGCCTGTTACATTTTCAACACGGATGAGCCATGCTTCGTATGGATCTTCGTTGATAGCCTGTGGAGCTGTGAGGAGTTCTTCGTTGATTTCAGCAACTGTACCGGAAACTGGGCAGAGACTATCGGAAACTGCCTTAACGGATTCTACGTCGCCGAGAGCTTCTTCCATAACAACTTCGTCACCTGCTACAGGGAGGTTGATGAAAACGATATCGCCGAGTTCGTCCTGTGCGAAGTCTGTGATACCTACGAGCACGCTGCCGTCTTCAAGTGTCTTAACCCATTCGTGGGACTTGGAATACATAAGATTTGTTGGGAAGTTCATAGTAATATCTCCTTTAAATATTGTCAGAATTATAATTATTTTAATTGATTACTTTGCTGTCTTTGGTCTCTTGTAGAATGGCATTGGAATGATTTCAGCTTCAACCTTGCGGCCTCTTACTTCAACTTCAACCTTTGCGCCTTCTGCGATTTCACCCTTGAGAAGAGCCATAGCAACAGGACCTACTGCAGGGCAATGTGTGCCGGAAGTTGTCTTGCCGATAACTTCGCCGTTATGGTATACATCACATTCTTCTCTTACAACACCGCGGCCTGTAACCTTAATGCCGTAACGCTTGCTTTCAGGGTTTTCCTTGCCGATAAGCGCGCTCTTGCCCACAAAGTCAGCCTTGTCCATCTTTACAAAGAAGTCGATACCTGCTTCAAATGGTGTAATTTCGTCGTTCATTTCATGGCCATAGAGAGGCATGGAAGCTTCCAGACGGAGTGTGTCACGAGCGCCGAGACCGCATGGAATAAGACCATCTGCCTCGCCTTCCCCGAGAAGTGCATCCCAGAGTTTTACGCCGTCTTCGGCAGCGCAGTAGAGTTCATAGCCAAGCTCGCCTGTATAGCCTGTTCTGGAGAGGAGGCACTTTACGCCCGCAACTTCAGTTACTGTGAATGTGTAGTACTTCTTAGGAATTGTGTTTTCGTCTGCCATTCTCTTGATGATCGCAGGAGCCTTTGGGCCCTGGATAGCAAACTGAGCAATGCCTTCAGAAATATCTTCGCAGACACATTCGCCTGTGACATACTTCTTAATATGTTCAAAGTCTTTATCCTTATTCGCTGCGTTGACAACGAGGAGGTATGCATCTTCATTTACACGGCATACGAGAAGGTCGTCCACGATACCGCCGTTTTCATTGCAGAGCGGTGTGTAACGGCACTGCCCGTCAACCATGCCATCGCAGTCATTAGCTACGACATACTGAAGATTCCTGAGTGCGTCTGCGCCCTTGAGAACGAGTTCACCCATGTGAGAAACATCGAAGAGACCAGCTGCTGTTCTGACAGCCATGTGCTCCTTGATAATTCCGGAAGGATACTGGATAGGGAGC
>JAFSBG010000122.1 GCA_017441945.1 Clostridia bacterium | reverse complement strand
TAGCCTGATATGCCGTAGGCACACCTTGTAAAAAGGGGTTTCCAAAGGGGTGTAATTTACCCCAAACGACAGGTCGTTCGGGGACCCCGCAAGATTAAATAAGTGCGGCGACACTCGTCGCCGGTCGCACCCCGGTGCTCCTGTGGTCTGGTGATCAAACTGCCTGACCAGTTTGTGCATTTTGCTTCTTTTGTGCAAGCATAAAGAAGTCGTCGAAGACGCTCCACGCCTTGCGCGTGGCGAGAAAGCTTTTGATTTTATAAAGACTTTACTCTGTAAGCGGGCGGGCACAGAGGCACCGCCCCTACAAAATAATCCACGAAAAACGGTGTGACTTCGTCACATTTAGTAAACGGAATGTCGAGGGCGCCATTCCCTACAACACTCTGTCATTCTGAACGAATGTGAAGAATCTTTCCGCCCCATTTGCACAATCTCAATATATTCATTCACATCTTGCATTTTTATTCAAACAGGTGTATAATTTCTACAGAATAAAAACCAAGAAAGGCAAAAATCATGAACAAAAAGAAAATGATGGCGTTCTGGGTAATTCTTGCCGCCTTCTCGGCAGCCGCCAGCTTCGCCCATCCCGTAACCCCGACTTTAATCGTCGAACGCAAGCTTGACAGCTCGATGTTCGGCGTTGCTCTCGCTGCAATGCAGACATCAAACTTCCTGTTTTCCCCATTCTGGGGCAAGCTGTGCAACTATATCCCCACACGCAGAATAATGCTTATATGCGGCATCGGCTATGCGGCAGGTCAGATGATTTTCGGCTCGGCAACGAGCGAAGTCATGGTGGTTGCAGGCAGAATGTTTGCAGGCGTGTTCACAGGCGGTATGTTTACAGCATTTTCCAATTATACAATAAATACAACGACAGACATTCCTCTTCGCGGCAAAAACCTCACATTCACAATGACAATCCGCAACGTCTGCGGCGCTGTCGGCTATTTCCTCGGCGGCATTATGGGCGTTGTTTCGGTGGAATTTGCGTTTATCTGCCAGGTAATCGTCCTTGCAGGTACAGGCGTGCTGTTCTTCACAATGTGCGAAGACGATACACCGTATAAACACAAGCCTGAGCGCAAGCTCTCTGTCAGGGATGCCAACCCATTCTCGGCATTTATGGCGGCAGGCAAGTTTATGACACCAATGCTGTTGCTGCTTTTCGCCATCGTTGCCATCGCAAATATCGGACAGAACTCTTTTGAGCAGTGCTTCAATTATTACATAAAGGACCAGTTCAATCTGGGCTCGATGTATAACGGCACCATCAAGGCTGTCATCGCAATTTCCAGCCTTGTAATCAACGCAACACTCACTCTATGGATGCAGAAAAAGACCGATACCAACATCACATTCCTGCCGCTTATGGCAATGCAGATGGTTTTCCTCGGCATCGTGCTTTTCACAGATTCTCTGGCAGTAATTATGGTCTGCGACGTATTGTTCTTCACACTTAACGCCGCTCGTATGCCTACACTTCAGAATCTCGTTGCAATGCGCTCCACACCTGAAAACAGCAATACAATGATGGGGCTTTACCAGTCTATGCAGTCGCTGGGCGGCATTTTCGGCTCGCTTTTCGCAGGTCTTATCTATGATGCAAACCCAATGTATCCATTCATCCTTGCATTTGCCGCATTCGGCATAGCCATTTTCATCGGCGCAATTTACGCCGCAAAATACAAGGCAACAAAATAATTGCTCAACTTAATCAGCCTCCCTTTGGTAAAGGGAGGGGGACCGCTTGCGGTGGAGGGGTTGTCTCCCTATTTAATAGCCTAATATGCCGTAGGCACACCTTGTAAAATGGGGTTTCCAAAGGGGTGAGTATTACCCCAAACGACAGGTCGTTCGGGGACCCCGCAAGATTAAATAAGTGCGGCGACACTCGTCGCCGGTCGCACCCCGGTGCTTCTGTGGTCTGGTGATCAAACTGCCTGACCAGTTTGCAGTTTTTGCAACTTTTGGGCGGCCAAAAGTTGACGCCGTAGGCATTCCACGCCTTGCGCGTGGCGAGGGAGCTTGTGGTTTAGTTAAATCTTTTCTCAGTAAATTGAGTGACTTAGTTACGGATTAAATAATGCGGAATGTCGAGGGCGCCATTCCCTACAATCAAGCAATTTTGTCATTCTGAGCGAAGCGAAGAATCTCCACCCCAATGGCGCAATACAACCACATAACAAAAAAACGGAAGGCTCATCGTCCTTCCGTTTATTTTTTTACTTGATATCCTGCGGCTCCCACTTGATAAACTCATCAAGGAAGCTTACAAGGTCGTCGATTTGTGCATTTACAATAGCCTCGCCCTTTTCACGTGTGGCAAGAGTGCTGTTGCCGTTTGTGCCGTTTGGTGTCACCATACGGTTGTGAAGATAGATTTTCTCAAATCCCTTGCCCTTTGTGTGAGGGAATGATGCCGAATATTCCTCGGTTGTCCTGTCCATCTTAACAAGGTCAGGACGGATGTAAAGCATGGATGAAGTCTCAGCCTCATCGCCGTGACCGCCCTGCTTCTGCTGGCAGACAGCGCTGTCAATTTCTCTGCCAATGCCTGTGCAGTCGGAAACAGCAACCTTCACATCGTGCTCGTTGTTCATCTCCATAGCGAGAAGCTTGAGCGGAATGTGTGTCGAAACGCCATCGTCAATAATGAGGAACTTCTTAACCCCAAAATTGACGAAACTCATTAAAATATCCTTGATAAAGGCAAGGAAATTGCGGTAATCAATGTTTACAGAGCCCTTCCATTTTACAAAACTTGGAAAATATCCATAAGGCAGGGTAGGCAGAGTAAGCACATCACAGCGCTTTGTGACCTCTTTTGCAAGAAAATCCGCCACCATATAGTCTGTACCCATCGGCAGATGGTTGCCGTGCTCCTTACTTCCGCCGCCAATCGGCAGAACGATAACTGTCTTTTCATTTATTAAACCCTGACATTCTTCATAAGTCAGCTCACTGATAAAATATCCCATATTTTTCCTCCTTCAGCATATTGAAATTATGTAGGGGCGGGTCTCTGTGCCCGCCCGAAAACAGGACGAGCAATGCTCGCCCCTACAATTTGTTATTTGTAGGGGACGGCGCCCTCGACGTCCCGTATAATGAAGTCTGTACTATATTCAATTTCGCCCCTACAGCTTATGCTTAAACAGCCACTTTACAGCGTCATCGCCAAAGCTTGTCGGCCGTAAATCGTGTTCGGCGCCTTCATAAATTATAAGCTCCACATCCTTGCCCGCCTCTTTCAGCTTTTCATACATCTTGTAAGTCTGCTCAGGCACAACACGCCAGTCATTTGTGCCCTGACAAAGAAGCATCGGCGGCTTGATTTTATCCGCCCAATATGTCGCCGAGCGGAAAACAAACTCGTTATATTTATCATCAGGACCGCCGCCCACAAGCTCATGGAAAACCTGCTTCATTTCGTCTTCACGGCTTTCATACATGATAAAGCAGTCGGAAACCCCGGCGCCCACAACAGCCGCCTTTATACGGTCGTCAATGGCGCAAGCTCTGTAAGTCATCATTCCGCCACGGGAATGGCCTATCATATAAACGCCTGATTTTATAGAAAATGGAATCGAAAGCCCAATGTCGATAAGGCGGATAACGTCATTCACATCGTCGCCGCCAAACTGCTCAAGCCCTGTGCCGCCCATATTTCCTCGGTACTGTGAGCCAAGACAAACCGCCCCGTAAGCGGCATAACGGCATACAGCCGCAGGCTGTAAAGCACCAAAATCACGGTTTCCGCCCCGATTATAGATGATAACAGGCAGCTCGCCATCAAAATCCAGCGGAATGGAAATATACCCCATAACACGGCAGGAATCACTCTCATAGCAAATCTTATAAAGGCTGACCTTGCCTGCGAATTTTTCAGGCACTTCCATCTGCTCACATTCGAGAATATAGGGCAGGGAAGCTATAATTTTCCCGTAGTCCATAAGCTCACCTCACTTGTTTTATATCATAAGTCTACCATAAAATCCGTCCATAGGCAATAGAAAAGCCGCAACCAACCTGTCATTCTGAGGGCAAAGCCCGAAGAATCTTTCCACCCCTATGTCATAATTACTGTACCCTTTATTGGATATGTATTAAAAATTACTATATCATATTTATTTAAACCACCACCAAAATCTATTCAGTATGCCGATTTACAAAAACATATCCTTATGCTAAAATATAATTACAATATTATAATAAGGAGGATATACACCAACTATGAGAATACAGATTGATCCTGTTGCGGTACTATCGTTATTTGTATTTATTCTGATGTTCATGGTGATTTTCCTTATGAGCAGATTTATAAAAGGTCTGGTATTCGAAAAAACATTCAGACTTTTTCATATAGTAATAGCTGTAATGCTGTTGACAGCAATGTTTTTCGCTATGGAACTCACACATTCTCTCGCCAATTCTTTCGCCTACACAGGAAAGGAAGAACCGACAACTGCCGCGCCGACAGCGGCAACGCAAACCATTGATTAAACTGTTTAAAACAGAATATCAGGAGTAGGATTATGACATTTTATGTTATAGTATTTCTTTGCTGGTGTATAAATATCCTTTTGATATCGCTTGTGGTGAAGAAACTTAAAAAACTCGAGAAAGTAAATCCAATAGTTTTTTTAATAATTATTATGTTTACGACATTACTTTTGTTCATAACAATATTATTTATCTATTTAAGAACTACTGTACCAACTGTAATAACAACGGCTTTCCCTCCCGACTAAACAACATAAAACCGAGGCTCACCCCTCGGTTTTTCTGTTGCAATAAAATCCTGTAGGGGAGGGTCTCTGTGCCCTCCCACAGATAATGTAGGGCGGGGGCTGCGACGCGAAGCTAGTGCCCTTGGGTACTCTCGCCGTGTAAAAGTGAAAAGTGAATAAGTGCGGTGTTGCTCCGCAGCGGATTAAATAGGCGGAATGTCGAGGACGCCATTCCCTACAACCGCCACTATGTCATTTCGAAGCGCAGAGAGGAATCTCCCACTTGCACAATCCAGTAGTGGCGGGTCTCTGTGCCCTCCCGTTTTATTTATATTTCATAAACAACCGATACGCTTTATCTTGCAATTCTATGCAAAAAGTCGTATAATTGTATCATACGTACTCTACCTCAAGGAAGTGAAATAATGAAGGAAAAATCCAATAATATTGACCTTACAACCGGCAATATTATGTCCCAGATGCTGAAATTCTTCTGGCCGATGCTTCTCGGCAGCCTGTTTCAGCAGCTTTACACCACAGTCGACGCCATAATCGTCGGCCAGTTTGCCGGCAAGGCAGGTCTTGCCTCCATTGATGCCGTGTCGAGCATGCTCCGTCTTGCCGTCAATATGTTCGTCGGCATAGGCACAGGCGCAACCGTCGTAATCTCCCAGTTTTACGGCGCGAAAAAGGAGCAGGAGCTCCATAAATCCATCCATACAGCGGCGGCTTTCGCCCTTATCGCAGGCGCATTTATCTCGATAGCCGGCATTTTCATCGCCCAGCCTGCCCTTAATATGCTGGGTGTCCCTGCCGATATCTATGACCAGTCCCTCGGCTATGTAAGAGTCTATTTCGCAGGGCTTATCGTCCTTCTTTGCTATAATATTTCAGCCGGCGTTGCCCGTGCAATGGGCGACTCAAAAACCCCGTTCCGTGCCCTTGTGGTCTCTGGCCTTCTCAATATGATCCTCGACTACATCTTCGTTGCAATTCTCCATACAGGCGCGCCGGGCGCAGGTCTTGCAACTGTAATTTCTCAGGCTGTCAGCGTGATTATCGTTGCCCGCTCCCTTATGAAAAATCAGGGCGCAGAAAAGCTCGAGCTGAGGAAAATCGCCATCGATAAGAAAATCTTCGGCGCTATTATGAAAATCGGATTCCCGATGGGCATCCAGTCATCCCTCTATCCGATTGCCAACGTAATCATTCAGAAAAGCGTCAACGCTCTCGGCACAGACAGCATTGCCGCGTGGGCTCTCGGTCTCAAGCTCGACACTATAATCTGGCTGACGTTCAATACAATGAACCAGACGATATCCACATTTGTTGCCCAGAATTACGGCGCAAAGCAGATAAAACGCGCCCGCGAAGGCACACGAATCTGCCTTATCGCAACATCGGTGATTATTCTGGCAATGGGCACAATACTGTTCTTCTTCAGTGAGCAGCTGGGCAGACTCTTCCTTACAGCCGAAGACGCTCACATCGCCAAGGTGACAGCGGTGCTCATGCACATTCAGGCGTTTACATACGTTACATACGCGCCGACATCGGTGCTTTCAGGGGCAATCCGCGGCGCAGGCGAAAGCTTTATGCCAATGGTGATGACTCTCGTCGGAATGTGCGCTGTGCGAATTGCGTGGGCATTCTTCGTGGTGCCGCTCAATAATACCCTGACAACAATAATCTGGGGCTATCCGATTTCCTGGGCGCTCACCTCGGTGGCATTCATACTCTACTATATCCCATTCTCAAAACGCAAATTCGCCGAATAAAAGTGTAGGGGCGACCATTGGTCGTCCGTCAATTAAATATCCAAAACAAAAAGATCACCCAAGCTTTCTCCAAAGCCTCCCCTGTGTAAGGGGAGGTGGCTGCCGAATGGCAGTCGGAGGGGTTGTAATCACACCAAAAAAGACCACCCGTACGGATGGTCTTTCTTTATCCATAATTATTGTAGGGGCGGGTCTCTGTGCCCGCCCGCATTATCTACAATTTCTTTTCCAATTCATGCAAAACAAGTGTCATCTTAAAGCCGTAATGCTTCAAAAATGCCGCAAGCGATATATTTCTGTCGTCTACATTGCCGATGCTCATACCCTTTGACGGAGTGTTTTTGCCGATAAAAGCAAGCAGGCTTGTGCCGATACCGCGTCTGCGCTTGTCCTTCGTAACGGCAATCTGAGCAATCCCACAGGATTTCTTGTCGCAGGCGGCATAGCCCACAGGCTCGCCGTTTTCAAATGCAACAGCAATGAGGAAGCTGTCCTTCATCGTTTTTACAGAGTCGATATTGTTCTGCCAGGATGGGGAATAATCCCAGAGGCTTTCCAGCTTTTTCCACATCTCATCGTCTGGCTGAACAATTCTTACATCGTGAGAAACCTCCATATCCTGCTTTTCAGCAAGGGAATAACAGTCAAACTTGCGTACAAATTCAAATCCACAGCTTTTGTAAAGCCCGTAAGCGCTCTCATTTGTGTCGATAACCTCAAGAATATAGCTGTCAATGCCCATTTCCTTAAAATGCTCGCTTGAAGCCAGCATCATGCCCTTGCCTGCGCCCTTGCGGCGGTGGTGAATGCTTACACCTGTCAGCGCATCGTAGCCTGTGAGCTTGCCATTCAGCATACGCACAGCATTGGAAGTGAAGCCGACAAGCTCATCACCCTCAAAAGCACCGTAAGAATGGATATTTTCACAGCCGCGTCTGTCAAGACAGCTCTGGAGCTTGGCTTCGTCAAAGCCTAAATTGACAGGATAATCGCAGAAAGCCTCGTCATAGGTTTTATATAATTGACTGAGGGTGACACCCTCCATATTTTTGAAAGTCAGCATAATTATCTCTCCTTGATTTTGCTCTTATTAGGTAAATTATACTATATAAAAACAAACAATGTCAATAAAAAACCGCCCATTACGGACGGTTTTTACGAGTAACTACATATTTTTTACAGCATTTAAGATATATGCAGTCTGCTCCTTGTCAAGCTCAACTTCAACAAGAGACTTGTCCTCCTGCATAAGAGGACGATTCATGTCGAGCGGCTGAGTGAGACCGAAAGCAAAATTGAAGCCGAAGCCTGTGATTTCGTCACTTACATCGCCGCAGATAACCTTGCAGAATGTAGCTGCAATAAGGAAATCGCCGTAAGGTCCTGCGTGCTCACCGTCCTTGTAGTAAAGGTCGATGTCAGGGCGTTCATTCTGGATTTTTTGCCAGATTTTTCCAATCGGAGCGAGGAGGGCATTGTTGTCCTTTGCCATCTTTTCGCAGGTGTCAATCATCTTCTGCTGATTTTCAGGGAAACGCTTTTCAGCCCATGTCATATATACAATCGGCTTTACGCCACAGCGGTGACAAAGGTCGATGATGTCAGCGCCCGTCTTGAGAGTTTCCTCAATGTCAGGATATGGGTGGGCAGCCTGCTGTAAAATCACATAATCGTAGCCGCCGTACATCAGATTAAAGCGGAGGGAAAAATATTCCTTGCGGTGCCATTCAAGAGTGCGTCCCGAATATGCAAGCATGGTCACATCAGGCTTATTGCCTGTGGTTTTCTCCACAAAACGAGCGAAAAGCTCAGGCATATCGTTGAAAAATGTGTGGCTGTTGCCCAAAAATAAAACCTTCATAAGCATCTCCTTTTATCCGAAAAATCTAGCCTCCCCTGTGTAAGGGGAGGGGGACCACCGAATGGTGGTGGAGGGGGTGTTTACAAATATTATAAACCATTCTCAAAATAATTGCAATCCTGGAAAATATGTAGGGTGCGGCGTCCCCGACGCACCGTAATTAAAGTTGTCAACATACTCATTATATGATATAATCAAAAGAAAAGGGAGGTCACCCCATGGAATTTTTTGACGTCATCGAAAGCAGAAGAAGCATCCGCAAGTATAAAAACATCCCTGTCGAGCAGGAGAAAATAGATAAGCTCATCGACCTTATGCGCATTGCGCCAAGCGCCGCAAACCGTCAGGAGTGGAAATTCGTTGCCATCACAGATGAAGAACAGCTTAAAAAAATGCGTGTCGCCTGCGAAAGCAGAGGTCCTGCAATGACAGCGCCACTGATTTTCTGTATCTGCGCCACAGAATATGTGCAGATGAACGATTCGGGCTATAACCGCGGCACAATAGATGCCGCCATCGCATCCACATATCTCCATCTTGCCACATTCAATATGGGGCTCGGCTCCTGCTGGGTAGGCTCCTTTGACCCCGATATGGCAACAGAAATCGTCGGCTGTCCTGAGGGCACACGAGTAATAACCGTCGTCACAGTGGGCTACCCTGACGAAAATCCATCCCCACGCCCACGCAAATCCTTCGACGAAGTCGCAGTATATAATAATTTCTAAAAGAAAGCCTCTGCCGAAAAAGCAGAGGCTTTTATATTTTAACCGAATATTTTTTTGAAGAAAGACTTCTTTTTCAGAGCAATTTCTGAATTATCTGTGATGCGGAATGTGTATGTGAAGGTCGGCGAGCCGTTTACCACACATTCAAAGCGGTATTCGCCCGAAGGGATAAAGCTGCCGTCATTACCCTTGATGATCCAGCCTGTCGAGAGTCGGTCGTAATCAGGCTGCACAGCAATGACAGATTCAATTTCAAAAATCAGGTTGTTGTTGCTGTTGTAAATGCGGTAGCGGTTTTTGCTTTCGCCTGTAAAATTAAAAGGCTGAGTCAGCCACATGTGGAAGAAAATAACGCTGTGCTCGTCGCGGTTTATCGTATCGGAATAAGAGCCCTTAGGCCATACATCATTAGGGTCATTTGCGCCGATAGCAAGAACATTTCTGATTCTTGTGTCAGAGAAGTTTTTGATAACAGCAGGTCCTTCATAGGATATTTCATCCTCTGCGCGGCAGCTCTGCAAAAGGCGTGCGCCTGCAAGAGCCTCAAGGAAAGACTCGAAAGTGCTGTGATTTGTGCGGAAAAGCGACTGGACAGAGTTGAGCTGAAGGCTCATACCCTTTGCCAGCTCGACATTTTCAAGGTAGACAACAAGAACTTCCTTGTTCAGCTGGAGAGCGTAGTTGATCTCATTTCTGCAGTTTCGCGAATCGATAGCCGCCTGAGACATACAGACCACAACTCTGTCGGCATTCCTGAGATGTTCCTCAATATATTCAGGCCATTCTGTGCCCGCCTCAATGCCAGCATCATACCAGACACGGAATCCCTTTTCCTGCATATATTCAACCATCGGCAGAACAGTTGCCGAATCTCTGTGTGCATAGCTGAAGAATATGTACTTTTCGCTTCCTTCATAAGCCTTTGCCAGAACAATCACCTTCCTTTTGTACCGATTATAGCATAGCGGATGGGGAATTGTCAATTAAAGGAAGAGAGATTGAATCATTCTATGTATGTAATCACGCGTAGCGTGTATGGAATCAATATTTGTATGTCATCAAGGACGAAGATTACATACACAACTTCGTTGTGATTACATTCAAGACCTTCGGCCTTGAATAAAAAACAGCGTGTTTTAACACGCTGTTTTTTGGCACCCCCTGCGGGAATCGAACCCACAACTAATCCTTAGGAGGGATTTATTATATCCATTTAACTAAGGAGGCGTATATAAAATTATATTGATACCGCGCATAAAATATGATACAATAAATATATGATTTTGTCAAGAAAGCGAAGGCTTATAAATATGAAAATACTGATTTTAGGTGATGTATGCGGCGAAGTAGGCGTCAGAATGCTGTCAAAGCACCTGAGAAGCCTGCAGAAGAAATACGGTGCCGACCTTACCATCGTAAACGGCGAAAACACCGCTGTAAACGGCATTCTGCCCCATCATGCAGATGAGATTTTCGCAGCGGGCGCAGATATAATCACTCTCGGCAACCACGCCCTTGATATGCACCAGATTCACGATTACATCGACGACAACCGCTTCATGGCGCGCCCTATGAATCTTCCTCCACAGCAGCCGGGTGAAGGCTATGCAAAAATTGATGTGCAGGGCAAGACGGTCTGCGTTGTCCCTCTCCTCGGCAGAGTCCACATGGGCAGATTCGATTACGATGACCCTTTCAGAATGATTGATAACTTCCTCAAAAAGGACAATTCCGACATCTATGTCATCGACTTCCACGCCGAAACAACGAGCGAAAAGAAGGCTATGGGCTATAATCTCGACGGCAAGGTCTCTGTCATCTTCGGCACACACACCCATGTGCAGACAGCCGATGAGCAGATTCTGCCAAAGGGCACAGGCTACATCACAGATGTGGGTATGTGCGGCCCTTACCATTCGGTTATCGGCGTTGAAAAGGAGCAGTCGGTGGCAAAATTCAACGGCAATATCGTAGGCAGATACCGCGAATCCAAGGAGCAGGGCTTTATCTCAGGCGCAGTTTTTGAGCTGGATAAAGATGGAAAATGCATTGATGTGATAAGATTCCAGGAGAAATAAAATGAGCTTTGAATATAAAGAAATAAACGGGGTTTTAGCCCTCAAATCATCCATTTTAGAAAATGAAAGCGGTGTCGATCACTTTTATTCGACACGCAAGGGCGGCACAAGCGAAGGCATTCACGACAGCCTCAGCTTCCGCTATACAGGCAACACAGCCGACAGCGTCCACGAAAACTTCGATATCGCTGCAAAGGTGATCGGCAGAAGCTTCCGCGATGTTGTCCGCACACAGCAGGTACACCGCGATAAGGTGTGCGAGGTCAAGGGCGGCACAGGCTACCGCATCGTGGCTCTCGACAATGACGGACTTGTCACCAACGTCAAGGGTGTAGTGCTCAGCGGCTTCTATGCCGACTGTCAGGTGCTCCTTTTCTATGATAAGGTGAATGAAGCTATTGGACTTTGCCATTCGGGCTGGCGCGGCACAGCTCTCGATATCTGCAAAAAGACTATGGACAATATGGCAGAGCTTTATGGCACAAAGCCGGAGGATTTGCTCGTCACAATCGGTCCTGCGATTTGTCAGGACTGCTTCGAGTGCGACAGAGATGTCTATGATGCTTTCATCAATAATTTCGGCGAGGAAATGGAGCAGTATTTCATAATGAAGGGCGTGAAATATCACCCTGACATCACTGCAATCACAATCCACAGATTGAAAATGCATGGCGTCAAGGCTGAAAATATCGATGCCAGTGGCATCTGCACAATGCACGGAGACGAAAATCTATACTGGTCCCACCGCCGCACAGGAAATAACCGCGGTGTCCACGGCGCATTCATCACATTGAAATAGGTTTTCATGTTGTAGGGGCGAGCATTGCTCGTCCGTAGCTGCGAAAAATCAAAAAAAGCAGAGGTGCAAACCTCTGCTTTTACTTTATGCACAAAATCACGGCGGAGCCGTGTATGAAATCAGCCGTAGGCTGAATGTAATCGCTGAAAGCGAATGGCATCAAGCCGATTACATACCATATTGAAATATGGGTTACATACACGCATAAGCGTGATTACATACCAAGCCTCCCTTGTCGGCTTGAATAAAAAAAGACAAGCGAAACGCTTGTCTTTTTTATGGCTGGGGATCAAGGATTTGAACCCTGACAAACAGAATCAGAATCTGTCGTGCTACCATTACACAAATCCCCAACGGAACAAGATTTATTATACAGCATAAAACTGCATTTGTCAATACTTTTTTAAAAAATATTTAAAAATATTTTTTATAGGTGGAAGTGCAGTAAAATATGTGGTATAATATCCATGCAATGGATATTATAGTGATTAAATAACAGTCATTTTGCTCCTGTCCTTGCGGACAGAACCGCAAAATATGACTATTATACCAACAGCCTGCGGCTTTATGGTATAATGATATAGTTAAGGTATCACATAAATCACGGCGGAGCCGTGTATGAAATCAGCCGCAGGCTGAATGTAATCGCTGAAAGCGAATGGCATCAAGCCGATTACATACCATATTGAAATATGGATTACATACGCGCATAAGCGTGATTACATACCAAGCCTCCCTTGTCGGCTTGAATGAAAAAAGACAAGCGAAACGCTTGTCTTTTTTATGGCTGGGGATCAAGGATTTGAACCCTGACAAACAGAATCAGAATCTGTCGTGCTACCATTACACAAATCCCCAACGGAACGAGATTTATTATACAGCATAAAATCCAATTTGTCAATACTTTTTTCAAAAAAATTAAAAATATTTTTGCGAGGACCATTTTTATGAAATTTATGATAATCGACGGCAACAGCCTTATAAACCGCGCCTTCTACGGCGTGCGTCCGCTGTCCACAAAAGAAGGCATCCACACTAACGCGATTTTCGGCTTTTTAAACACATATTTCAAGCTTTTAGAGGAGGAAAAGCCTCAGAATGCCTGCGTCTGCTTTGACCTCAAAGCCCCGACATTCCGCCATCTTCAGTACGAAGGCTATAAGGCGACACGCAAGGGTATGCCGGAAGAGCTTGCCATGCAGATGCCTTATATAAAGGAAATTCTCGATGCTCTCGGTGTGCCGCGTATGGAAAAGGAAGGCTTTGAAGCCGATGACCTTCTTGGCACAATCTCGAAAAAATGTGAGGACAAGGGCATCGACTGTACAGTTGTCACAGGCGACAAGGACTCCCTACAGCTTATCGGCGAAAAGACGAGAGTCGCCATCGTTTCCACCCGTATGGGGCAGACAACCACCAAAAAATTCGATGCCGAAGCCTTCCGCGAGGAATATAACGGCCTTGACCCACAGAAAATCATCGACCTTAAAGCCATAATGGGCGATAAGAGCGACAATATCCCCGGCGTTGCAGGCATCGGTGAAAAGGGCGCAATGGATTTGCTGACAAAGTACGGCTCGCTAAGTGGCGTTTACGAAAATCTCTCCGAAGCCAATATGACCAAGTCCATGTTCAAAAAGCTGACAGAAGGCAAGGATTCCGCCTTTATGAGCTATGAGCTTGCAACGATAATCCGCGATGTGGACCTTGGTGTCGACGATGAATATTTCAAAATTCATCCGATAAATGAAGGAAAACTCTACGATTTGCTTGCAAAACTGGAACTTTTCAGTATAATTAAGAGGATGGGGCTTTCGCCTGACGAGAAAAAGACCGAGGAGATAAAGCAGGAGTTCAATATGCCTGAGTACACAACCGGCGCACCTGAAAAAATCGGCGGAACAATAGGTGTTGCCCTTGAAAATGACAAAATCGCTGTATATGACGGCGAAAATATATATATTACAGATGAAAAAATTATAAATCAGCTCAATAATGCCGAGCTTATCTGCATTCACGACAGCAAGGAGCTCTATAAGAAAGCCAAGCTGATGGGAATGGAAATTACTGTAAAAGTCTGCGACACCGCAGTGGGAGAATATCTCCTTTCGCCGACAGATAATTCCTATCCGATAGAAAAATCCATAATGCGCCGCTTCGGCGTGGAAATCGGTGCAAAATCCGAGGAAAACACCCAGCTCGATATGTTTTCTATGGCAAGCGAGGACCATACAGCCCTTGCACAGAAAGCCTTTTACACATATTATATGGCAGAGAAAATCAGGGAAGAACTGGAAAATGAACAGCTCCTCGACCTGTTTGAAAACATCGAAATGCCCCTCGTGCCTGTCCTTGCCGAAATGGAGGTCAACGGCATTCGCTGCGACATTGAAGCGCTGAAAAACTATGCCGACGAGCTTGCCGTAAAAATGGATGAGCTGACCGAAAAAATCTACGACATCGCAGGCGAAAAGTTCAATATCGGCTCGCCGAAACAGCTTGGCGACATTCTTTTCAACAAAATGGGACTCAAGGGCGGCAAGAAAACAAAAACTGGCTATTCGACAGATGCCGATACCCTCGAAAAGCTCCGCAAGGATGCCCCTATCGTCGAGCATATCCTCGAATATCGCAAGTACGCCAAGCTCAAGAGCACCTACTGCGACGGTCTTATCAAAGTAGTCCACGCAGACGGCAGAGTGCGCACAAGCTTCAATCAACTTGTCACAGCCACAGGCCGCCTCAGCTCGACAGACCCTAATCTCCAGAATATCCCTGTCCGCACAGAGGAGGGCGAAAAAATCCGCAGAGCCTTTATCGCAGACGAGGGCAAAATCCTCATTGATGCCGACTATTCCCAGATCGAGCTCCGCATTTTGGCACACATTGCCCACGATGAAAATATGCTCAACGCCTTCAATTCGGGTGTCGATATCCATACTTCCACAGCTTCTCAGGTCTTCAACACCCCTCTCGATGAGGTCACACCAAACCAGCGCAGAAGCGCAAAGGCTGTCAACTTCGGCATCGTCTACGGCATCTCGGCATTCGCTCTTTCGGAGGATTTGGGCGTATTCGTAAACGAAGCCCAGAGCTATATGAATGGCTATTTTGCCGTTTACAGCGGCGTCAAGAAATATATGGACGAAATCAAGATAAAGGCAAAGGAAGACGGCTTCGTCAAGACGATTTTCGGCAGAAAACGCGCTCTGCCTGAGCTTAAATCGTCCAACCACAATATCCGCTCCTTCGGTGAGCGTGTCGCCCTCAATATGCCAATTCAGGGTGCGGCGGCAGACATTATGAAGATAGCCATGGTGAATGTCTATAACCGTCTTAAAAAAGAAAATATGAAGACCAGAATGCTCATTCAGGTCCACGACGAACTGCTTCTCGAAGCGCCGCTTGAAGAAAAGGAAAAAGCAAAAGTCCTGCTCCGTGAAGAAATGGAAAGAGCGGCAAGCCTTTCTGTAAAGCTTCTCGTCGATGTCCACGAAGGGGCAAACTGGGTGGAGGCAAAATAATGGAAATAAACAGCCTGCTTTTAAAATATATCGACCAGATTTATGAAATCGAGCTTAACAGCTTTTCTGTGCCGTGGAGCATAAACAGCCTCCGCGACGACCTTGAAAACCCTATGGCGAAATATTTCGTGCTGACAGAGGGTGAGGAAGTGCTTGCTTATCTGGGCACACGCACAGTGCTGGACGAGATTCACATTATGAATATCGCCGTAAAGCCTGAGCACCGCGGCAAGGGTTACAGCACTCTTCTTATGAACGAGCTTGACAGGTTTGCAAAGGAGGGCAATTTCTATTCGATTTCCCTCGAAGTCCGCGAAGGCAACGAAAAAGCGCGGAATTTATACAATAAATGCGGCTATGAAGTAGTAGGCACACGCCGTGATTACTACGAAAAGCCGAAAGAAAACGCAATTCTCATGGTGAAATATGTTAAATAACGAAAATCCACAGTTTCTCACCGACCAGCTTGTGACCTATCTGGGCAACAAACGCGCCCTTGTCGGCTTTATCGGCCAGACCCTCGATATCGTCAAGGCTGAGTTGAGCAAGGAAAAACTGAATATATGCGATATTTTCACAGGCTCTGGTGCAACGGCAAGATTTTTCAAGGCTCATTCCGATAAGCTCATCGTAAATGACCTTGAAAATTATGTTGAGATGCTCAATAAATGCTATCTCACAAATAAGGAAGATGTGCCCTTTGAGCGGCTTGAAAATGAGATGGCAAAGCTGAAGGCTCACCTTGCAGAGGGGCTTCATTCAGGCTTTATCAGCCAGCTTTATGCGCCGAAAAACGATGAGGACATCAAAAAAGGCGAGCGTGTCTTTTTCACAACACGCAACGCCAATTACATCGACACAGCCCGCCAGTATATAGAAAATATGGACGAAAGCATCCGCCATTTCTTTATCGCGCCGCTGATTTTCGAGGCTTCGGTCAAGAATAACACATCGGGCGTGTTCAAGGGATTTTACAAAAACTCCCGCACAGGTGTCGGTCAGTTTGGCGGCAATGGCAGAAATGCCCTGTCGCGAATTCTCGCCGATATCGATATTCCGATGCCGATTTTCTCCGAATATTCCTGCAATGTTGAAATCCACAAGGCGGATGCCAATATTCTTGCGGAAAATCTCCCGACTGTCGACCTTATGTATCTCGATCCCCCATATAATCAGCATCCTTACGGCAGTAATTACTTCATGCTCAACCTTATCTGCGATTATAAAAAGCCTCAGGCGGTCAGCCGTGTTTCGGGCATACCGACCGACTGGAATCGCTCCGATTACAACAGAGAAAAGGCGGCACACGATACGCTTTTTGACCTGTGCATGAAAGCGAAGGCAAAATATCTGCTCATTTCCTTCAATTCGGAGGGCTTCATCAGCAAGGGCGAGATGGAAAAAATGCTGTCGCAAATTGGCGAAGTCCGCACATTCCAGCAGCGTTACAACGCTTATAAAGCCTCCCGAAACCTTTATGGCAGAGATGTACATATAAATGAGTATCTTTATTTAATAAAAAAATACTAAAACCCTTTTCAAACGGCAAAAAATATTATATAATATTATTTACGACAAAAAGTTCTTAGCATCCCATGTGAATTTACCCCACAAAGCAGGCTTTGCGGGGACCCCCATTATCGGGGAGG
>JAFSBG010000012.1 GCA_017441945.1 Clostridia bacterium | reverse complement strand
GCAGGAAGAGGCGTCTTTTTTGCAATTTGTGTTTCATTAGGGTTCCCAGCAGGGAGACTGTCAAGAGTTGTAGTGATTTTCTTGAGTTCACCTGAGGAGCCCTTCTGCTCATTTAGTTTCTTTTTTGATTCCATAGAGCATTTCTCCTTTTCATATCTTTAAACTATATATATTATATCATAACTGTTTCAAAAGATAAACAGCAAATTGTTAATTTTCTTAACTTTTTTATATAGTATAATATTTGCATATTTGAAATATTGTGTTATACTATAAAAGAAGCGTGAAAACAACAAATTCTCGGAATCCGAGAGTGATTCTTCGTATGAAATGTTGTATTCTCACTGTCGTTATCGTAGAATCAAGGCATAAGATACAGATAAATCGGAGGTTCTATGGAAAAGAAAACAATAGGAGCTTTTATAGCTGCATTAAGAAAAGCAAACGGCATGACACAAAAAGATCTTGCTGAGAAATTAAATGTATCTGATAAAACAGTCAGCAGATGGGAGCGCAACGACGGCGCGCCGGACCTTTCAGTTATTCCGGTTATAGCGGAAATATTCGGAGTGACCTGCGATGAGCTTCTGAGAGGTGAGCGCAGACCTGCGGAAGAACGCACAGAATCAACTGAAGCGGAAACAACAGCAAAGGGCGAAAAGCAAAAACAGAGACTGCTCAAA
Organism: Clostridia bacterium; assembly: GCA_017441945.1. Taxonomy (GTDB): domain Bacteria; phylum Bacillota; class Clostridia; order Oscillospirales; family Butyricicoccaceae; genus SIG471. Next base: position 18,353 of record JAFSBG010000012.1, on the reverse strand, counting down.
TCATCATTATCTCAATACAGAACACGCACATATATTTCGATGGGAATATCCGTCATTGGTATGATAGCGGTGCTGATAGGCAATCTTGCTTTTCTCAAAGCTGTACTGGGCTTTCTGCTCGGTGCTGTTTTCTTTGCAGTAAGTGTAATGTGCCAGGCGATATTTATAAACAGAGCATTCAACAGCGTTGAGGATGCAGAGATAAACACAGATGAAATATTGAAATACAAATATGATGTGATAATGCTGGGCGAAAAATCATTTGGTCTCAATGCAGTCTTTACAGGTTTTGCATCACCGCTTGTAATGATGGATGCCTATGTGGGAGTAAGCGCAGACAATATGCTTATATTTGGCATAATAGGTGTGGCGATAGCTTTAGCTGTTTACAGCGTTGTATGCTTCTTTGTAAACGGCAGACTACTGAAAAACGGAGTATGCCGCCCCGATGCTGAAACCGAAGAGAAATATTTCTACAATAGAAATTTAAAGCTGAATATTGTATCAAATATGGCAATTATTCTTGTATTTACTATGATGGTACACTTTATCGGCTCGGCGTACTGGTGGAGTGCAAGTGCTCTTGCAGACGGCATAGTGTTCAATGATTATGAGAGCTTTATTGCCTATATGGAGCAGGATATACCTTATCCGAATTATACAGGATCGGATACGGAAGTTCAGGAAGTTGAGCCGCCTGCATATTATAATGCCAATGGCGAAGAAATAACTGAAGAAGAGGCGAAAACCGAACAGCTTTATGATATAAACCATAATGTTGTCTGCGAATATGTGCGCAGAAATCATGCTGTAACTCAGATTTCCTACGAATCAAAAGAAGGGGATATCCTGCCGATAAGAGTGCGCACCTATGATGATTTGCGTCAGGCAAATGCAAAGGGGAATATGATAAATGTATGCTTCTTTGGCGTGTATTTTGTTGAAATTACTGCAGCGTTTATAATATATTTCAGGAAAAGAGCAAGGTAGGAGTTTATATGAAAATTACAGATTTGTCGGGAAAATATCATGCAAAATACTTATCGGAAAAAGAAGTACCGCAGATTCTGGAGCTGTGTAAAGGAAATCCGCAGTACTATGAACATTGTCCTCCGCTTGTTTAGGAAGAAACCATAACAAAGGATATGTCCGCTTTGCCTCCACGTAAGACGATGAATGATAAGCACTATTTAGGATTTTTTGACGGAGAAACGCTCGTCGCTATTGTCGATCTTATAGAAAGATTTCCCAATGAAAATACTGCATTTATCGGATTTTTTATGATGAATAAGGATTATCAGGGACGTGGTATAGGAAGTGCTGTAATAACAGATATCAGTTTTTCGCTTGCGCAAGAATTTGAATATATCAGGCTCGGATATGTGGAAACCAATATGCAGGCGAAGAATTTCTGGATGAAAAACGGATTTAAAAATACCGGACTTAAAAGCAAAGAAGAACTATATACAGTGATTATTCTGGAAAAAGTATTGTAAAAAACAGCACACAGGTTGATTTGTTTCAACTTGTGTGCTATAATTATATACAGATAAATTATAAGCTTCCTACAACAATTTGTAATGCGGATAAATTAAATTGCCATAAAATGTAAAATTATGTCAAAAATAAAATACATTTTTTTACATTTAAATCTTGAAAAAACTGGAAATTTATGTTATATTATATCCATAACTTACAAGTTGATAAAATGTTTAAGCGGAGAGTATGATATGGCAAAGACAATAAAAGTTATAATTGCAGATGAAAATGCAGATCTGAGAGCAGCCTTGCAGATGGCGATAGATGGAAAAAGCGGCATCAAAGTTGTGGATTCTGTTGAAAACGGAAGAGCACTTATTGACAGCATACTTGCACACCAGCCAGATTTTGTTCTGCTCGACCATATGCTTCCTGTTATGGATGGCATTTCGGCAGTAAGAAATATTTCAAGACAGACAGTGGTTAATGTTCCGGTCTTTTGTATTCTTACAGGTTTTGCATCTGCTGTAAGTATGAATGAGGCTATGAAGGCGGGCGTTGCGGCATATCTTATGAAGCCTATCGACAGTTCTGTACTTGAAGAAAAAATCGTCGAACTTATGGATTCCTATAATATGACATTCAACAGCGTTCCTGCGGGTGTTGATGCAGAAACACAGCTCGAAATTCTTGTTACAAACACAATTCATGAGATAGGTGTGCCTGCTCATATCAAAGGTTATCAGTATATCAGAGATGCCATCATTATGACTATCAATGACATGGATACTATCAATGCTGTTACAAAAGTGATGTATCCTGCGATTGCAAAGAAATACAACACAACATCTTCAAGAGTTGAGCGTGCTATCAGACATGCGATCGAAGTTGCGTGGGACAGAGGTGATATCGAAGTGCTCCAGAATTTCTTCGGTTACACAGTTTCAAATGTGAAGGGTAAGCCGACAAACAGCGAATTTATTTCGATGATTTCTGATAAACTCAGACTCAAAATCAAAGTAGGATAAAATATTACAAAAGAGCTGTGAAAACAGCTCTTTTTTCTTGCAATTAAAGTGGGATATGGTATAATTAAATAAAAGAAGTATATTAAATCTGAGAGGTATTTATGGCAGATTTTATTAAAAAGCTTAAACAGAAAAGAAAACCATTCGTTTCTGCTGTTGTTGCCGCAGGCGGCACAGGCACTCGAATGGGTGAAAATAAATTGCTGATGGACCTTTGCGGTATGCCTGTTCTTGCGCGTACACTTATTGCTCTGGAAAAATGTGAAATGATAGATGAAATTGTCATTTCAGCCCACAAGGACAGCGTGCTTGAATACGGTCAGCTCGCAAAGAAATATGGCATCAAAAAGCTGAAATGTGTTGTAACAGGCGGCGAAAACCGCAGTATCAGCGTGTTTAAGGGAATTAGTGCAGTGTCTGAAAATTGCAGATTTGTTGCAATTCACGATGGCGCACGTCCGTTTATTACAAATGAAGAAATAGAAAAAGTTATTTCAAAGGCATTCTATACAGGGGCGGCAACGGCTTCTGTACCTGTCAAAGACACTATAAAGCAAATAGCGAACGATAAAATTGCAGCTACAATTGAGAGAGCAACTCTCGTACAGGTGCAGACTCCGCAGGTTTTTGATATTGACCTTATAAAGGGTGCGCTTACAAAGGTGATTACTGAAAAAATCAGCGTTACAGATGACTGTCAGGCAATGGAAGTGATGGGATTCAAGCCAACAGTTGTCACAACCTCGTATGATAATATCAAGATAACAACACCGGAAGATATTCTTCTCGGTCAGCTTATACTCAATAAGAGGGGAGAATAGTTATGAGAATAGGAAACGGATACGATGTTCACAAGTTGGTTGAAGGCAGAGACCTTATTCTCGGCGGTGTAAAAGTGCCTTATGAAAAAGGTCTGCTCGGTCACAGTGATGCAGATGTGCTGGCACATGCGGTAATCGATGCTATAATCGGTGCACTTGGCATCGGCGATATTGGTACGCATTTCCCTGATACAGATGAAAAATACAAAGGTGCAGACAGCCTTGTGCTTCTTAAAAGAACGGGGGAGATGGCTAGAGAAATGGGATATAGAATAGTCAATATCGACAGTATTGTCGTTGCACAGAAGCCAAAACTTCTTCCATATATAAAACAGATGCGTGAAAATATGGCAAATGTTCTGGAAATGGACCCTGCCGATGTCAATGTCAAGGCAAAGACAGAGGAAAAGCTCGGTTTCACAGGCAATCTTGAAGGTATGAAGTCATACGCTGTCTGCATTATTGAAAAAACATAATTTTGTCACTCAAAAACTATCTGCATATGATACAATAGGAGGTGTCGTATGCAGATAGTTATTATTTTTAAATCGGTGACTTATGCCCAGAGAGCCGAAAGGATTCTTGCAAAGAAGGGTATAACAAGCAATATAATCAAAGCTCCGTTTGGCAAGAATGCAGGTTCGTGCGCCTATGGTGTGCGAATAAGTGACAAATATATTGCACCGGCTTGTGATATAATCAGAGAAGTCAAGCTTCCGTATACAGATATAATGGTCAAACAGTCTGATGGAACATACAGGGGGCTTGAATTGTGATTTATTTTGACAATGCCGCAACCACTTATCCCAAACCGCCGTCTGTAATAAAGGCAATGAATGATGCTCTTATCACCTGTGGAAATCCGGGGAGAGGCGGACATGTTCTGGGAAGAAACGCCGAAAGAATAATGTATGACTGCCGCGTTGAAGCGGCAGAGCTTCTGGGGCTCGATGATGAAACAAAGATAGTATTCACAAATAATGCAACTCATGCGTTGAATCTTGCTATAAAAAGTACAATGAATGAGGGCGGTCATGCAGTAACGGGAGGATATGAGCATAATTCCGCAATCAGACCGCTTGAGGCAATGGAAAATGTGGAATATGATATAGCGTATTCCGAGCTGTTCAATGAAGAGGATGCAATAAGGCAGATTTCATCAAAAATCAGAGCTGATACAAAATGTGTTGTACTAAATCATATTTCAAATGTATTTGGCAATGAATTGCCGATACATAAAATCGACGATATTTGCTATGAAAAGGGCATTGATTTAATTCTTGATGTATCCCAGTCAACGGGCTCTGAAATAATAAAAGCCTGGGATTTCAAAGCGGTAAGATTTATGTGTATGCCGGGGCATAAGGGCTTGTATGGCCCGTCTGGAACAGGAATATTGGCATGTTGTAAAGAAGATAAACTTTACAGTATTATTCAGGGAGGAACAGGCAGTAATTCTGGCGATTTTGCCCAGCCAGACTTTTTGCCGGACATATTTGAAAGCGGCACACAGAACTTTATCGGCATAGCAGGACTGTTGGAGGGAATAAGATTTGTCAAAGGCAGGGAAGATGAAATAGCGCAGCATAAACGCAGGCTCATAGAATTATTTCACAATGAGCTTGCGGATGAAAAGGGACTTAAATTTTTCTTTTCGAATAAGCAGAAGTCCCTGCTCTCAATTTCTGTATATGAAAGAAATGACGACTTGTTTGAGCATCTGTGTCAAAAGGGAATATGCACAAGAAATGGGCTTCACTGTGCGGTTACTGCCCATAAAAGTGGACACACAATTGAAAACGGAACAGTACGCATAAGCTTTTCGGCATTCAATAAGGAAAATGAAGTAAAATATCTTTCAGAAATCTTAAAAAAGTATTTAAAATCTTTATAATTTTCAATTTTTCTATTGCGATTTTCAAGAAAATTTGCTATTATAATATGTAGTATATAAGTAAAGGTGTGAAGTAAATGGAAAGTATCATTCAGTCAATACGCAATATAGCTTTAAACGATATAGTCGATATCGCTATTGTTGCTTATATTTTCTATATAATCATAAAAAATATCAGACATACCAGCGCTGAGCGTTTGCTTAAAGGCATAGTGGTGCTGTTTGTTGCTATGCAGGTTGCGTTTGCGCTCAATCTGAGAACGATATATTATCTTATTTCCAAAACCATGCAGCTTGGCTTTATTGCGGTAATTATTATCTTCCAGCCTGAACTTCGTAAAATACTTGAACGTTTCGGTAAGAGCAAATTCAAGCTTTTCGGTAAAAGCAAGGAAGATAAGGACGAAAGCCTCAGAACATCCATTGCAAATATTACAAAGGCTGCGGCGGCAATGTCGTGGCACAAAATCGGTGCTCTTGTTGTTTTTGAAAGAAACGACAAGCTTGACAGCATTGTAAACACAGGTACGATAATTGATGCTTCCATTACAGAAGAACTTACAAGAAATATTTTCTATCCGAAATCACCTTTGCATGACGGCGCTGTAATTGTTTCGGAAAACAGAATCAAAGCGGCTGGCTGTCTTCTTCCTCTTTCGTCAAATCTTTCGATTTCCAAGGAGCTCGGCACACGTCACAGAGCAGGTCTTGGTACGAGTGAAACAACCGATGCTGTTGTTCTTATCGTTTCTGAAGAAACAGGTACTATCACACTTGTTGTAAACGGTATCCTCAAAAGACATCTTGCCCCTGAAACATTGGAAAGACTTCTTATAAAAGAGCTCATGCCGGCTGAAGATGAAAATACAGAGAAAAAGAGTTTCTGGAATAAGTTTATGAGGAACGAAAAATGAAAGAATTTATAAAAAAATATGATATAGGCAACTGGGCTGTGGCCATTGTTGCGGCTTTCCTGCTCTGGATGGTGGCGGTATCAGGCGATAATTCGGATATTTCCAGGAGCTATATTGTTCCGCTTCAGGTGACAGGTCAGAATGCTCTTGCTGCAACAGAGCTCAATATTATCAATACACTGCCTGAAAAGGTTTCCATTCAGGTCAGCGGTCCTCCGGACAAGGTAAATCAGCTGGGTGAAAAGAACAGTGTTACAAATAGGATTTCTGCAAAACTCGACCTCAGCTCAATTTATCAGTCGGGCGACTATAAACTGAGCTATGATGTCAGCTCTGAAGTTGACAGCATTTCTGTCGAACATAAGAGCCCAGCACAGATCAGCGTAAGTGTCGACCGTATCGTTAAGGAAACATTCCAGGTTGAAATTGATTTTGCGGGCAGCGTTGATCAGGAATTCAAACTTGATGGATATGAACTTTCTGTCGCAGAGATCGACATTTCAGGTCCACAGAGATACGTAGATGAAATTGCAAGAGCAGCAATCAAGGTGGACAGAACTTCCCTCAAGAACAATGCACAGATCGAGAGCGATATAGTGCTTTACAATTTTGAAGATGAAGTTTATACAAATGCTCAGATTGCACAGAGCCATAACAAAACTGTATTTTCGGCTTCTCTCAATAAGCACAAAACGGTTCCGCTTAAAGTAAATACAATAATCACTAACGATATGATCACAGAAGATATGGTCAAGGTGAATGTTGCACCTCAGCAAATTGAAGTGTGGGGAGATAAGGAAGTTATTGATCAGATAACAGAGGTAAGTCTTGGTGATATATCTGTGGTAAAGTCCATTGAAACAGATACATTTGAGTATGTTCTTCCTGTTCAGCTTCCTGAGGGAGTAAGCGCTGATGTGACAGACCTTGCAGCAGCTGTAACAGTGGAACTTGTGGGCATTGAAAAGTTTACAATCAATATTCCTATTGAAATGTTCCCTGTGGTAGAAGGTTATGAATATGCAGATCAGGGTGGTATTGATGTTGTGATGTATGCAAAATCAAGTGATATACCAAACCTGAAAACAGACTCTTTCAAATTATTCCCAATGTATTCTCAGGATGAATATGACAATGGCACAGTAGATCAGATAGATATGCGTATCGTCTGCCAGGATTGTGATGCTATAATTATCGGAGATTATATGGTCAAGGTAAATAAGGTAGTAGTTGAAGAATGATACTGATAACAGGTATAAAAATTCCATTTGAAGAAAGCGAAGAGCAGGCTGTAAAGTCTGCTCTTAAGCGTCTTGATGTTAAAAAAAGCAGCATCAGATCTGCTTATATTTTTAAGAGATCCCTTGACCTCAGAAGGGGACATTTGGCAAAAGTTTATTCTGTAGTAGTTGATACTGACCTTAATGAGGATAAACTTGTCAAAAGACTAAATAAGAATGAAATTACAAAATTGCTCCCAGCAGCTGTACCGATGGTAAAGGGAGACAGAGTAATAGAAAATAAGCCTGTCATAGTCGGATTCGGTCCTTCGGGTATGTTCTGCGGACTTATTCTTGCCCAGAATGGATTTAATCCTGTCATTGTTGAACGTGGCGGAGCAATGGAAAAACGCGATGCTGTCACAGAGCATTTCTTCAAAACAGGCGAACTGGATGAAAATACAAATGTCCAGTTTGGCGAAGGCGGCGCAGGAACATATTCTGACGGCAAGCTTACAACACGAATTCACGACCAGCGTGCAAGACTTGTGCTCGATGAATTGGTCAAGCACGGTGCTCCGGAAGAAATAAAAATCAATGCCAAGCCTCATGTGGGTACGGACCTGTTGAAAGGCATTGTTGTGTCAATAAGAAAAGAGATTGAACGCCTTGGAGGCACAGTATTATTTGACTGTAAAGCAAAAAAACTTGTCGTAGAAAATGGTGCTGTCAAGGGTGTTGAAACGGAAAAAGGCATAATAAACAGCGAAACGGTAGTCATTGCAATAGGTCATAGCGCCCGTGATTTTTATAATTCGATCTACAAAAGCGGGATCGATATTGCGCCGAAAAGCTTCGCTGTCGGTGCACGAATTGAACATAAGCAGCAGATGATAAACGAATCACTTTATGGTGATTTGCTTGAAAAATATCAGCTTCCACAGGGTGAATATGCTCTTGCCAATACACGCAACGGCAGAGGGTGTTACACATTTTGTATGTGTCCTGGTGGTAAGGTTATGGCAAGTACAAGCGAGCTTATGGGCACAGTTACAAATGGTATGAGTTATCATGCTCGTGATGGCGAAAATGCAAATGCTGCGGTTGTTGTTTCTGTTGGAGCAGAAGACTTTGAAGGAAATGACCCTCTCGCAGGTGTGGAATTCCAGCGTATGCTTGAGCATAATGCTTATCATGCTGCTGGCGGTGGATATAAAGCCCCGCTTCAGCTTTTTGGCGATTTTAAGGAAGGAGTTACCAGCACAAAGCTTGGAAATGTAAATCCAACATATAACAGAGGATTTGAATTTTGTGATCTGAACAAGGTTCTTCCTCAGTTTGTCACAGATGAAATGAAAATCGGAATCAGTGAATTCGGCAAAAAGATAAGAGGTTTTGACTGCTATGATGCGGTACTCACCGGTGTGGAAACACGTACATCGGCGCCTATCAGAATTGTGCGAAATGACCTGCTTGAAAGCACAAATGTCAAGGGACTTTATCCTTGCGGAGAAGGTGCAGGATATGCCGGCGGTATTATGAGCGCTGCGGTTGACGGCATAAAGGTTGCTGAAAAAATTATGGAAATATATAAGCCTTTTTAAGGAGAAAATATGGTACAAAAAGCAAAAGTTCTTGAAAAGAAACAGGATATGATGAAAGTGGAAGTCGTGCGCAATGGCGCTTGTTCTTCCAACTGTGCATCATGTAAAGGCTGTGCAGCAGGGCAGAAGAAGATAATCATCGACATTCCTGACGACGAAAATGCTAAAAAGGGTGATGTTATCAACATCGAAGTTGAAACAAGTAAGGTTCTTGGCCTTTCCTATATAACTTATATCGTTCCGATTTTTACACTTTTCTTCGGATACTATCTTGGCGCAAAAGTGTCTGAATCAATGGGTATAATAGGTGCATTTGTTGGTCTTGCTGTGCCTATTCCCGTTCTTGTTGCAATAAGTAAAAAACTTAAGGATAACTTCTTCAATAATATAAAAACTAAGCTATAAAATTTGCAATATTATCACATTTATGGTATAATATTTGATAGGGAAAAATTATATATAGCTCTGTTGAAGGACAAGAACAGACAGGGCGTATATGTTTTCAAATAAATTAAGAAGGCCGCTGTTTTGCGGCGATGGAAGTGAAATATGTTAAAAAGTATGACAGGCTACGGCCGTGCCAAGGTGGAAAATGATTTCCGTGAAATTACAGTTGAACTCAAATCTGTAAATCACAGATATCTTGACATTGCCATCAAGGCTCCGAGAATTTACGGCTTCCTCGATGAAAGCATCAAATCGACAGTTATGGGTGCTGTTTCACGAGGTAAGATCGAAGTTTATGTTTCGATAAAGAATAAGGAAGGCTCAGATGTTAAAATCTCTCCAAATTTCCCTGTGATCGAAGCATATCTCAATTCTTTTAATGCCATTGCTGAAAAGTATGGTATTATAAATGATGTAACAGTTATGAGTGTTGCAAAGATGTCAGAAGCTATTGCAGTTGATAAGGAAGACGCTGATGTTTCTGAACTTACAAATGAAGTTCTTGCTGTCCTCGCTGATGCTCTCAGGGAATATGATACAATGCGTAAGAATGAAGGCGCTCAGCTTTGTGCGGATATTCTCAATCGCGGTGATATTCTTGCACAGTATGTTGATAAAGTTGAAGCAAGATCTCCAATCAGCGAGCAGGAATACAGAGAAAAGATTGCTGCACGCATGAATGAAATCCTTGGTGAAAGCGAAATCACAGAAGCAAGAATTCTTGCTGAAGCTGCTCTCTTTGCCGATAAGATTTCCATCACAGAAGAAATCGTACGCCTCAGAAGCCATCTCAAGCAGCTCAAGACTATGATCACAAACGAAAAGGCAGCCGGCAGAAAGCTCGACTTCCTTGTTCAGGAGCTCAACAGAGAAACAAATACAATCGGCTCCAAGGCTAACGATGGCGAAATTGCAAAGTGCGTCATTGAAATGAAGGCTGAGATTGAAAAGATCAGAGAACAGATCCAGAATCTTGAATAGGTGAATTATGAAGCTTATAAATATCGGTTTTGGTAATATGGTTTCGGCGAACAGAATGATAGCTGTCGTCAGTCCGGACTCTGCTCCTATTAAGCGTATCGTTACAAGAGCAAAGGAAAATGAATGTCTTGTTGACGCTACATACGGCAGACGTACGAAGGCTGTTATCATTATGGATACAGAGCATGTCATTCTCTCACCGATACATCCTGAAACAATAAATGGCAGACTTGAAAGCCTTGACAATATTGATGAAGATGAGGATGAAGAAGATGAATAACAGACGTGGTGAATTATTCGTTGTAACAGGTCCTTCCGGTGTCGGTAAGGCAACAGTTCTCGGCAGACTTATGAAAATTATCAGCAATGTATATATTTCTATTTCTGCTACAACAAGAAAGCCAAGAGAAGGCGAAATCCATGGCAAGCACTATTTCTTTATGGACAGAAATGAGTTTGAAAAGCTCATCGAGAACGACAGATTCCTTGAATATGCAGAATATGTCGGAAATTATTACGGTACACCTGCTGACTCTGTTGAACAGATGCTTGCAAATGGCAAGGATGTTATCCTTGAAATTGAACCTCAGGGCGCTCTCAAGATAAAGGAAAAATGCCCTGACTGCACAATGCTTTTCATCATTCCACCATGCTTCTCTGACCTTGAGTTCAGACTCAGAAGCCGTGGTACGGAATCCGATGAGGTTATTGCAAAACGTCTTGAAAAGGCTAAAAAAGAATACGAATACGTAGATAAGTATGATTATATCGTTGTAAATGACGATATCGATAAGGCGGCGGATGAAATCAGATGCATTATGCTCGCTTCCCGCTACAGAACAGAAAAAAGAAAGTATTTGATGAGGTAAGAAATTATGTTATATCCAGCAATGAGTGAACTTTTAAAGAAGGTTGGCAATCGTTATAAGCTCGTAAATGTTGCAGCAAAGAGAGCTCGTGACATTGCTCAGTCCTATGAAGAATCCGAAGAATCCTTGCCAAGAAAGGCTGTGTCCATCGCTCTCGATGAAATTGACAGCGGCAAGGTAGAAGTTCTTAAGGAAGAAGCAGAATAATATGCAGAAATTGGTAGCACAGGTAGCTTTGTCTTCTGCGATTTACTCAATTGATAAACCATATTCCTATATCGTCCCGGATGAAATGCGGGACGATATAGATATTGGCAGCCGTGTGGTTGTCCCTTTTGGCAGGGGCAATAAGCCTGCCTATGGTTTTGTTGTGGATCTTGCGGAAAAAGAGACGGGGAAATCTGTGCTAAAAATTATTTCGCACCTTTATTCCGACTTTAAACTGGACAGAGAAGATTTTGCTCTTGTAAATTTTATGAGGGCAAGATATTTCTGCACATTTTTTGATTGTGCTGCCTGTATGCTTCCTCCGGGAATATGGGGTAAATCGGTCGATGGTCAGATAAAGGGTATTGTGAATGACAAACTGATTAAAAATATCAGCCTTAACATGAGTTATGATGAGGCCGTAGGGCTGATTGGCAAGGGCAAGGTTGCTGAAAAACGTCAGGCGGTCCTCGATTGTTTCATAGATTTTGAAAGTCTGCCTGAAAAAGAACTTATGTATCTTACAGGTGTTACACAGAATGTAATTAAAACATTGTGTGAAAAAGACATTCTCAAGGTAAGCTACGAGGAAGTCTATCGCCGTCCGCTTCTGAAAAAAGCAGAGGATACAAATCTTGTGCTTTCAGATAGTCAGCAGGAAGCTTTCGAAAGGCTTAAAAATAAAATGAATTGCAAGGCTTCGGTTTCCTTACTTTTTGGTGTAACCGGAAGCGGCAAAACAGAGGTTTACATCAAGCTAATAGAAGAAGCTCTGAAAAACGGCAAAACTGCCATGATGCTCGTACCGGAAATTGCGCTTACTCCACAGATGGTTGGGCGTCTGTGCAAATATTTCGGAGAAAAACTTGCGCTTATGCACAGTATGCTTTCAACTTCACAGCGTTATGATGAGTATAAGCGAGTCATGCGTGGCGAAGCAAGTGTAGTTATCGGTACACGAAGCGCTGTGTTTGCACCGCTTAAAAATCCGGGCGTTATCATCATCGATGAGGAGCACGAATATTCATATAAATCAGAAAGTACTCCTAAATACAGCGCAATAGATGTGGCAAAATACTTAGCCAATAAAAACAATGCCTTGCTTGTTTTAGGCTCGGCAACTCCGTCTGTCGAAAGCTTTTATTATGCAAAAACGGGCAGATATGACCTTGTAGAATTGAAAAATCGCTATGGCGATACACCGCTTCCCGATGTTCATATAGCAGATATGCGCCAGAAAATTGTTGGTGCAGATGAGCAGGAGCTGAGCACTCAGCTTGCCTGTGAAATAGATGCAAATATGAAAAATAAGGAGCAGACTATTCTGTTTGTCAACAGACGAGGCAACAGTGGTAAAATTGCCTGTGTTGACTGTGGTTACATTCCACAGTGTGAACATTGTTCAGTAGCTCTTACATATCACTCTAAAAACAATCGCCTGATGTGTCACTATTGTGCTTACTCTGAGCCTATGTTCAAAACTTGTCCGTCATGCGGCAGTAAGAATATCAAGGAAATCGGTATGGGCACTCAGCGAGCAGAGGAAGTAATAAAAGAGCGATTCCCTGAGGCTAAAATTATCAGAATGGATGCCGATACGACAACACAGCGTGTTGCCCATGAAAAAATCCTTGAAGATTTTGACAAGAACGGCGATGTGCTTGTTGGCACACAGATGGTGACGAAAGGTCTCGACTTTGATAATGTAACGCTGGTCGGTGTCCTTGATAGTGATATCTCGCTGTATAGCGGTGATTTTCGTGCATCAGCAAGGACATTCTCGCTGCTTTCGCAGGTTGTAGGCAGAGCAGGGCGAAGAAATAAGCGCGGCAGAGCTGTAATCCAGACATATTCGCCTGAGCATCCTGTCATAAAGGCTGCGGCAAAGCAGGATTACGAGGCTTTCTACGAATATGAAATCGGTGTACGTAATATGCTTGAGCTTCCGCCGTTTTGCGATATTTTCCTGTTTACAATAACGGGTGATGACGAAGTCAAAACGCTTAAAGCGGCGCTAAGGGTTTCGGCTACCCTTGATAAGGCTTTTAAAGAGGCTTACAAAGATATATACAGCAGCGTTCTCGGTCCGGTAGCGCCGGCTATCTATAAAATCAACGATAAATACAGATATAATATCTCTTTCAGAGGTGCAGACAATAAACGAACAAGAGATCTTATCGGCAGCATCCTGATGGGTTTTGCACAGGATAAGGCAAACGGAAAGGTTATGCTTACTGCCGAAATAAATCCTCTTAATTATTAAGATTATTTTACTTGAAAAGGAGAAAAGTAAAATGGCTATCAGACAGATTTATAAGCAGGGTGAAGAAATCCTGACAAAGAAGTGCAGAGAAGTTACAGATTTTGGTCCAAGACTCTGGGCTCTTCTCGATGATATGCACGATACAGTAAAGAAGGCAAACGGCGCAGGTCTTGCCGCTCCGCAGGTTGGCATCATGAGAAGAGTTGCTGTTGTGCTCAATGATGACGGTACTTTTGTTGAAATCGTCAATCCTGAAATTATCAAAAGAGAAGGCAAGCAGGAAGATGCAGAAGGCTGCCTCAGCTTCCCAGGCATTTATGGCATGGTAACAAGACCAAATGTAATTCAGGTCAAGTATCAGGACAGAAACGGCAAGTGGGTGATGAGAACTGCAGAAGGCTTCACAGCAAGAGCATTTTGCCATGAAATCGACCATCTTGATGGTGTTTGCTTTGTTCAGCATGTAACACGTTATCTCAAGCCGGAGGAACTGGAATAATGAAAATAGTCTTTATGGGCACTCCTGATTTCAGTGTAGGCTGTCTCGATGCCCTTATCAAGTCAAAGCATGAAGTGGTTGGCGTTTTCACTCGTGAAGATAAGCCAAAAAACCGTGGAATGGCAATGCAGATGCCTCCTGTAAAGGAATTGGCACTTACACATGATATCCCTGTTTTTCAGCCTAAATCTGTGAAAACAGACGAGAGCTATGAGATTCTCAAGGGTCTCAATGCCGATATTTATGTAGTTGTTGCTTATGGCAGAATTCTTCCTAAGAGAGTTCTCGAGCTTCCGAAGTATGGCTGTATCAATGTTCACGCATCCCTTCTTCCGAAGTACAGAGGCGCAAGCCCGATTCAGGCTGTTATCGTAAACGGCGAAAAAGAAACAGGCGTCACTATCATGCAGATGAATGAAGGCCTTGATACAGGTGATATTCTTCATGTGAAAAAGACTCCTATTTCTGAAGATGATACAGGCGGCACACTCCATGACAGACTTGCTGTTATGGGTGCAGAAGCTCTTATTGAATATCTTGATATTCTTGAAAAAGGCGAAAGAGTTGCTGTGAAGCAGGACGATGCTCTTTCCAATTACGCTCCGCTTATCACAAAGAATGACGGGAAGGTTTCTTTTGAAAATCCTTCCAATAAGATCGCAAACCAGATTATGGGATATGCTCCGTGGCCGGGTACTTTTGCTGATCTTGGAAATACTACTATAAAGTTCTATGGCGGCTATGCAGTTGAAAAGACAGGCGAGCACGATGATTTCGGCGCTATTGATTCTGTTTCGTCAGACGGTATGGTCGTAAAATGCAAGGTCGGTAAAATCCTCATCAAAGAAATCCAGAAGTCGGGCGGTAAGCGCATGACTCCAGATAATTTCTTCAGAGGCAGACCAGAACTTCTCAAAGAACGTTTTAACTAATTTACCAAGGAGAAAAAATGGGGTACTACGGTTTTGATATTTACTATCTTATTCTTGTTCTGCCTGCAGTTATTTTTGCAATGTGGGCACAGAGCAAGGTAAACAGCACCTTTAATAAGTATTCAAGAATAGGTGCAAGAAGGGGAATCACAGGCGCTATGGCAGCTCAGGCTGTTCTCAGAGCAAACGGTGTGTTTGGGGTAGGTATAGAACACGTTTCAGGTAATCTCACAGATCATTATGACCCAAGAACAAATACCATACGACTTTCAGACTCGGTATTCAGTTCAAGCTCTGTTGCCGCAATAGGGGTTGCGGCTCACGAAGCAGGT
The DNA here is from genome assembly GCA_017441945.1 of Clostridia bacterium. Taxonomy (GTDB): domain Bacteria; phylum Bacillota; class Clostridia; order Oscillospirales; family Butyricicoccaceae; genus SIG471. The sequence goes on along the minus strand of JAFSBG010000012.1, from coordinate 2,863 downwards.
CATGCCGTTCAGTATGCGGCAAATTATGGCCCTATAAGAATAAGACAGGCAATAATTCCGATTTCACAGATCGGATCAAGTTTGTCTATGCCAATGATTTTGATTGGTGTTATTTTAAACAGCAGTACATTACTTGATCTTGGCATACTTTTCTTCGGTCTTGCGGCTCTTTTCCAGTTGGTCACACTTCCGGTTGAGTTCAACGCATCAAGAAGAGCTGTCCTTGCTCTTGAGCAGGGCAATATGCTTGATGATGAGGAGCTTAAAGGCGCAAAGAAAACCCTTACAGCGGCGGCGCTCACTTATGTGGCTGCGCTTGCAGTTTCACTGGCTCAGTTCCTGAGACTTATCCTTATTTTTGGCGGCAGAGGCAGGGACAGAGACTAATTTTTGGCAGGTGTTTATGAAAAATCCAAGAGAAGTTGCCCTCAAAGGGCTTATAAACTTAAGAAGAAACGGTACATGGCCTGATTTATTTCTCAAGCAGGAAAGTGCAGATATGTCGCCGGAAGACGGCAGATTGTGTGCAGGAATCCTCTACGGCACACTTGAAAATATAAATCTTATAGATTTTTATATTTCGTCTTTCAGCAGTATAAAGCTGAAGAAAATCATGCCGCAGGCTCTTGATGTGCTGCGTATAACTGCATATCAGGTTATCTGGCTCGATAAAATTCCGGATAGCGCTGCTATCAATGAAGGCGTAAAGCTTGCCAAAAAATATGCTTCATCAGCATCAGGCTTTGTAAATGCAGTTTCGCGTGCAGTTGCAAAGAATAAGGATTCTTTGCCGGAAGTACCGAAAAAGGACTTTGCTGAATATCTTCGCATAAAATACAGCCACCCTGTGTGGTTTATTAAGGAAATGATTGAGCATATAGGCGAGACAGAAATCGAGCAGCTTCTCATTGAAAATAATAAAACACCTAAAATAACTGCAAGAATAAATACACTTAAAACAAACCTTGATGATGCCCTTGCTATGCTTGAAAAAGAGGGTGTCAAAGGAGCAAATAAAACAGAATTAAACAATGCAATTATCTTCGAAAACAGCTTTAATCCTGTAAAGTCCAAAACATTTACAGAGGGCTTGATATATGTACAGGACATTGCTAGTCAGCTTGCTGTAACTGCGCTTGAACCGAAGTGCGGCGATACTGTTATCGACATGTGTGCATCCCCTGGCGGCAAGAGCCTTATGGCGGCACAGATGATGGAAAATACTGGTAAAATTATCTCCTGTGACATCCATGAACATAAGATTCAGCTTCTTAAGGATAATGCCGCAAAGTATGGCGCTTCTATAATGATAGCACAGCTTAATGACGGCACAGTACTCAACGAAAGTTTTGTCAATAGGGCGGATAAAATCATCTGTGATGTACCTTGCTCCGGTATGGGTATTATCCGTAAAAAGCCTGACATCCGCTTTAAAAAGGAAGAGGAAGTCAAAGAGCTTCCGGAAATCCAGCTTGCAATTCTTAAAAATGCAGCAAAATATGTCAAGGCAGGCGGATATATCGCATATTCGACATGCACAGTCAGAAAAGCTGAAAATGAAGACGTTGTAAATCAATTCCTTGCTTCAGATGAAAACTTTGAACTTGTGCCATTCCTGCTTCCGTATGGAATAAATGCGGAAAGCGGATATGTCACACTTTTCCCTCACAGAGAGGGCTGTGATGGCTTCTTTATAGCCAAGCTAAGGAGAAAAATATGACAGAAAATAAGGTATGTATAAAATCTCTGACAATGCCTAAACTTGAAGAATTTCTGGTTTCGATGGGTGAGCCTAAATACAGGGCAAAACAGATTTTCAAGTGGCTCAGTCAGAACGCGAAGAGCTTCGATGAAATGTCAGATATTTCAAAAAAACTCCGTGAAAAATTGAATGAAGCTTGTTACATAAACGATGTGAAAATCGTTTCAAAGCAGGTGTCCAAGCTTGACGGTACAATCAAATATCTTTTTGAGCTTCAGGATGGCAACTGTATCGAAACTGTCCTTATGCAGTATGAACACGGCAATTCTATCTGTATTTCCACACAGGCCGGTTGTAAGATGGGCTGTGCTTTCTGCGCGTCTTTTGATAAGGGCAGAACAAGAAATCTTACACCTGCAGAAATATATGACCAGATTCTTTCTGCTCAATATGACAGCGGCAGAAAGGTTTCCAATATAGTTCTTATGGGCACAGGGGAGCCGTTGGATAATTATGATAATGTAATCGACTTTTTACGCATAATTTCCGATGAAAATGGCGTTAATATCGGTATGCGCCATATTTCACTTTCAACCTGCGGTATCGTGCCTAAAATTTACGAGCTGGCAAAGCTTAAACTCCAGCTTACACTCAGTATTTCTCTTCATTGTCCGATCAATGAAATCAGAAGCACAATTATGCCTATAAACAAGAGCTACAATGTAGAAACTCTTATCAAGGCATGTAAAGACTATTTCAAAACAACAGGCAGAAGAATTTCTTTCGAATATGCCATGATTGATGGCAAGACCGATTCAAAGGAATGTGCGGACAAGCTTATCGAGTTTTTCAAAGGCTTCCCGGCACATATGAATCTCATTCCGCTCAACCACGTTGAAGGAAGTCCGCTTGAGCCGACACCTATGAAGAAAATCAAACAGTTCCAGAATTATCTGATCAAAAATGGTATAAATACTACAATAAGAAGAAGCCTTGGCGGAGATATTTCTGCATCATGCGGTCAGCTGAGAAAAAAATACATTGAGGGGGAATCCAGATAATGAGAGTATATGGCATTACGGATATAGGTAAAGCTAGATCTATCAATCAGGATTCCTACGCTGTTGAAATGCTTGAGGATGCAGAAACAGGGATTTTGCT